>DAPKRQ010000110.1:0-3577 GCA_031800475.1 Myxococcales bacterium LLY-WYZ-16_1 | reverse complement strand
CGTTCGAAGCGCAATCTTCGCGGGTTTCGTTCAGGTCGTACTCCAGCTCGTAGGTGGTGAGCCCCGATTCGGACTCCGTCGTCACCTCCCAGTCGCTGGCCTGGAAGGTCCGGGCGGCCAGGCTGAAGTCCAAGTCCTGGGCGACTTGGATCGTGTCGGCTCCGCCCGCCCGCAGCCGCAGCTGCAGGGTCGGCGTCGCCACGCGTCCGTTGCGCGCGTTCACGACGAACAGCCCTTCGGCTCCCGGGTCGCTCTCGGGCCCCCGTCGAAGAGACATCACCACTTCCACGGTCCGGTCGTCCCCTTCCCCGAAGTCGAAGGGCTCGGAGCGTCCGAAGTACAGCGGGGGGCCCTCGGGCTCTGCGCCGCCGGCCATCTCCACCGCCGTCACCGAGTGAAAACGCACCTCCACGACCAGGTCCGCGCCGAACGGCACGCTGCGAAACGGAACCTGGACCTCCGGCTCGTACGGGACCGGCTCGCCGCCGTTCGCTTCGGTGCGCCGGTCCGCGCTGAAGACCGTTCCGTAGATCAGGACCGAGCCGGGCTCCGGAGGCGAGTCCTGCCAGATCGTCTCGATCCGGAGCCTCGTGGCGCCATCGCCGCAGCCCGAGACGGCCACTGCGAAAAAACTGCATGCCAGGAGAGCCGCCGGCCAGCGGCAAGGGACAAGGTTTGGGACGACGTCCGATCCGATCTTCATGAGGCCTCGCAACCGGGTTACCGTCTCGCAGTCGTTGGGAGCAACCCACGTGTTGATGAGGTCGCGATGTGGAAGTCCCCCGCGGCAGTGACCTGACGCCAACGCGTCGGCTGTGTCACAATGCGTGTGTCACGTGACGCGGAGCTCTTTTCACGACATCGGGATCTTTTAAACGCGGTTCCGATACTGGCGGGACACGTCCGCCTCCGTCCCTTTGTGCCAACGAGCTCGAGACAGGCTCTCTACGGGCCTGCTGAGAGTCGGCGGTTCGGTTCCCAATGCCGACTGTCGCTCCCGTCGACCGGCTCCCACGGTGCGCCCGATCTCTTTGGCGCCTGCGGCCCGCTCCGTCCACAGACCCACACATTTAAAATAACACCCTGCATGATTCGATAGGCCCGAGAGCTCGGAGTCGTCCTCGAGCTCGGCAAATGTCCCCTTCGAAGCCCCAGAGGACTCCAGAATATTCCATTCTAACTACTAAGATCCAAACCGAAACCCGAATTTCGTCCTAGCGGCCTCGCCACAGCCGGACCATCCGGCTCCCCCGCTGATGTGAATCATGGCTCGTGTTCCCAGATCGGGATTCTGGTCCGGGGAGTGGGAAGGGGGTGTTGGCGAAGTAGGTCGCGAGACCTCTTCCAAGTCAGACGCGTACGCAGACGGCGCGAAGTCTGGACCGTCACCCCGAGCCGGGTTCCGGCGCCCTCCGCATCGGGTTCTGCCAGCGCAGACCAGGGAAGCTGGCGAAGTCGGCGTCGTTCGATTGCAGCTCGGCCTGGTGCTCCATGGCGATCGCTGCGAGGTGAGTGTCCATGGTCAGCCGTCCTCCGACGCCGGTCGACTCGAAAAGCTGGCGGAGGATGCGCAGGTAATGGGGTCCGGGCTCGACGAAGACTCGACATGGGCCTTTCGGCCGCACCCATTCTGGAGACGAAGCCGGAGCGTCACGCCCATGGCCACGACCCGGCTTGGCTCGCAGTCGCTGGCCTGGCGGCGCTCACCATGGCCACGGACCCAGGCTTGAGACGTTCCGCGCTGCAGGTTAGGTTCCGCAGCATGAAGTGCCCACGAACCGGAGAGCCGATGAAGGAGGTCGAAATCCAGGGCATCAAGGTCGACATTTCGACCGGATGCGGCGGCGTCTGGTTCGACAACTTCGAACTCGCCAAATTCGACGAGCCCTTCGAGTGCGCCGGTGAAACCTTGCTCGAGGCCTGCTCGCCGTACATCAAAGAGGACATCGACACTGCACCACGCCTGCAGAGCCCCCGGCATCCGGACATCACGATGATGCGTCGCTCATTCAGCGTAAAGCGACGCGTCGAGGTCGATGAATGTCCGAAATGCGGAGGGATCTGGCTGGATCCCGGCGAGCTGCACGCCATCCGAAGTCTCTTTCCCGGCGAAGAGGCAAAGAATCAGGCCGCAGACCAACACTTCGAAATGCTCTTTCAGAGCCCCGAGATCCAGGCGATGCGAGCAGAGAGTCAGGCCAGCCTGAAAAGAGCACAGCGCTTCGCCGGTCTGTTCCGATTTCTCTGCCCGAGCTACTACATTCCGGGCAAACAGAACTGGGGCGCATTCTGAGCCTGGCCGCGCGCCCGCTCGCGTCGACGAGACCGCTCGCGTCGACGACACCGATCGCGTCGACGACACCGATCGGGTTGGGCTCGAGGTCTTCGGTTCGGAAGACGCGGGGCGATGGCGCCGGCTGGCGAGACGGCGGCCCCTGTTTCACGCCAGACCGATGGGAAGGTGAATGCCCAGACTGCCTGGGCCTGAGGAGGGTTTCACCCCACTAGACGAGGCGGCGCGGGTCGCCGCCGACGGCCCCGTTGCCAAAACCAGGCAGCCTTCCTCCCCCAAAGCTCGCGACGGTCGTCTTCCTGGAGCATGCCGCAATTCGCAAGCGGATTGCAGGGAATGCCAATGCATCACCCGACTCCTGGTTGACGTCCACAGCCGCCTCGTCCTAGATGCAATCCGATTGCACAGGGACTCGAGTGCAACGAGAAAACCGAACCAGAGCCGCCGGAGGGGCCGTAGGGTGGGCTACGCATCGAGACGGACCTCCGACGGGTTCACTTTGCACGGTGGGCACGCAGTCGACGGCCCGGATTAGGAGACTCACGAATGAACACACGAATCGATATTCTGCCTCATTTTCGCCGAGGCATGCTCGTCATGGTTGGGGCTGCTGCCCTGGTCACCGGGATTGCCTGCGGTGGCGAGGGCAACGGCACTGACCATGACCATGACCATGACCACAACGACGAAAGTCCTCTCGCAGCCGTCGAAGGGCACATGTGCTTGCACTTCGAAAACGGCCCGTTCCAATCCGTGAATGCCGCAGGCGATGCGGCCAGTGGCACGGAAGCGACGTTCGACCACACGCGAGTCAACATCGACTTGTTGCCGGAGGGCGCGCAGTTCGGCGGCTGGGTCCACTTCGAAGTCGAGGAAGCGGGGGAGTACCTCCTGGGCCTGAGCGAAGACATTCCCATGGAGCTCACTCATGCCGACCACAACGAGACCGTGTCATTCGAGATGACCCAGCCGGGCTCCGAATGCTCCTCGCTCGCCATGGTCTTCGTCGCGGACCTGGAGATGGGCCGCTACGACGTGAGGTTCGGGCCGGCCGACGTTCAGAACATCGGTTGGGGCTTCGAGGAGATGGGGCATAGCCACGACCACGACCACGACCACGACCACGACCATGGCGACGACCACGACCATGGCGATGACCACGATCATGGCGACGACCACGACCATGGCGATGACCACGACCATGGCGACGACCACGACCATGGCGATGACCATGACCATGGCGACGACCACGACCATGGCGATGATGACGATCATGGCGATGAC
>DAPKRQ010000109.1:0-12285 GCA_031800475.1 Myxococcales bacterium LLY-WYZ-16_1 | reverse complement strand
GTGCATGGCAGAACGCCACGTCGGCCCCTCTCAGGAGTTCGAGAGCGGCCCCGCAGGGGCGGGTGGGCCCGAGGTAGGCCACCGACTGGCCGGGGCGAGGCACGCTCACGTCTTCGAGCCGCACCCGCCGCCCGCCCACCTCGACCTGCCCGTCTTGCTGAAGCCGTTTGATCGCCGGGCCCAACACACCGGCTTGCCGCAGACGGTCCGCGAGCATGGTCCGCCGGTCTCGCTCCTGCAGTCGAAATCCCCAGCATTCCATACCGGCGTGACTGAGGCGAGCGCTCAGAAACTGCACCCGGTCGTCTTCGTAGATCGTCCGAACCCCGTCCGACGGCTGGCACGGATCGGACTCCGAAGGCGGCATCGGATGCGGACTGAGCCGAGCCGCAGCGTGGTACACCGACGCCTTGCGGAGCCTTTCGTAGAACACCGTTCCGGATCGAGGAAAGTGGACCGGGATCGCTTGCGGCACCCGATCCAAAGAAATTCGCTGGCAGATCCCAGCGAGCCCCAGACACGCGTCCGGGTGAAAACGGCTGATGAAAATCGCGCTCAGCGACGTGGCCGTGACGTCGGCGTGGATCATCTGCCGTTGCGTCCCCTCCGCGGGATCGACCAACACACCGTGCTCGTCCCAGCGCAGAAGCAGGCCGTGCAGGTTTCTTTCCTCCGTGGGCACGTCCGCGCCCGATCCCAGAACGACCAGCTCTCGCACCGACACCGGTGTTCGGTGGATCGGTCGATCGAAGGGGTCAAGCGGAGGGTGGAAGAGTCGCCCGCTTCATCCGGACGTGTTGAATACGAAGGGGTAGTTCACGATCACGATGCCCCCACCCTTGGGCTTGGGAAACTTCCAAGTCCGGATCTTCTGGGTCACGCACCCTTCGACGACTCGGTTTCCGAGGGTGGAACGGGTGACCTTGGCGTCGATCACCCGGCCTTGCCCAGAAATGGTGAACTGGGTGGCGACCTTGCCGAACATTCCGGGCGTGCGGACCAACTCCTTTTCGTAGCAGTACCGGATCTGTGCCAGGTGCTGCTTGATGATCCGGCGGATGATGTCCTTGGGCAGCGAGCCCATCACGAGAACGTTTCCGGGCGAGATCTCGATGTCGCGCTTCTTCTTCTTGCCGAGTCGACCCGCGGAGCGGCCGTAGTCTCCACTGCCTCCTCCGCCTTTGCCTCGGGTCCCCAGGGCGCCGAGGCCGACCGAGGCCATGTCGAGCCCGCCACCGCCAGGGCCGCTGCCCCGGGTGCCCAGGCCGCCGAGTCCACCCTGGTCGCCCACCTTGGCTCCCGACAGGCCACCGAGAGCCTCGTTGACTTCACCTCCGAGTCCCGAACCACCGAACAGCGATGAAACGGCCGAGTCACCCTTCGCACCGAAAAGCTTGTCGAGCGTCTTTTGGGCAAGCTCTTTGTCATTCGGCTTCCCTTTCGATGCGGCCCGTCGGTCTGGCCTCTGCTTCTTCTTCTCGGCCCCCGCACGCCCTTCGTTGCCCTTGGCTTTCGCGGTCTTCTCACCGCGCTTGAGCTCGTTCAGAAGGCTTTCGGGCTTTTTCTTTTCCTGTTCGAGCTTGAACTGGGCGAACCGATGGACGGCCTTGTGAAGGTCTTCGGTCAGATCCTCCTGGGTCTTGGGCGTGTTCAAAAAGCTGAAGACCGCCACCACGTGAAAGAAGAAGGCGAGCAGGAACGTGTTGAGCCAGGCGTAATTCAGTGCGTCCGACCACGGCAGCGGCGCCACCTTCACGTTTCGAACGTAGCGGGCCTGCACCTTCAGGTCCCCGTGGTAGACGGTCACCATTTCCTCCGGTTGCAGAAGGTAGCGAGTCAACTGGGGCGCGTCGTCGGAGGCGTTCACCACGTCCGTCGAGTCGAGCACGGTGCCGTCGGCCCGCTCGATCCGGCCGGGCCAGTTCTTGGGCCACTGCAACTCGTAGACCGCGCCGCTCTTTGACGCAGACCGAGCAAAAACGAAAGAGGGCGCGAACATTCCCTTTGATGGAATCTCGACGTCGCATCGATGAATCTTGCGGAAGGGTCCCCATCCGGTCACCTTGCGCTCGTCGCCCATGGAGACCTCGGCAGCGTCGTCGACGGCCAGAGTTTCGAGCACCGTGTCGTCGTTCCAAACCACCTTCACTTCGAGCGACCGCTGGTCTTCGGGTACTTGGCTGCTCGCTAGATTGTTGGGAACCGCCCCCCAGGACGACGCTCGGGGTGCCGGCGGCGGGGCGCCGGCCGGTGAGGAAGACGACACCGGTGCGGAATCGGGGCTTTCGACGGGACGACCGGCCTCGGCGGGAGCAAAGTCCGGGAGGTCGGCCGGAACCGACGGGGGCGTTCCCCATCCGGGGGTCTTGGGCCCCTCGGCGCCCCACGATGCCGTCCCGAGCATCACCGCCTCGCTCAGGGCAGCGGCGCGGCTTTGGTCCGGGGTCCGCACCGCCGTCGCCGCCTTTAAACTGACCGAAGACGCCGCCGCAGGACTGGAAGGGCTGTTGTCCACCACGTCCGAAGTGTCCGGTGGCGGCGGAGGAGGCTGGCGCGAAACCGCGGCTCCTTCGAGCCGAATCTCGTAGGGCCCGACCCGAAGCACGTCCCCGGGAGCGACCCGCTTCTTCGAAACACGCTCGCCGTTTACGAGGGTGCCTTCGGCCGAACCCATGTCGATCAGGTTGAAGCCGTCTTTCGACGCCTCGAGTACCGCGTGGATCCGGGAAACAGCCGGGTCTTCCAAACGAATGTGGGCGGATCCCAGCCGCCCCAGCTTGATGACCGAACGTTGAAACGACTGTTCCAGGATGGGCTGGCCGTCCTTGTGCACGGAGATTTTGAGTGGAGCGGGTTCGTTCATGGCTGACTCACAGTCGGGTTACGGATTGGAGCACCTTCGTTCGGAAATTCTCTCGAATCCGGATCAGGTTGCTGTGCCGAACCCGCTTTCGGCTCTCCAGGTATTCGCCGTCGGGACGGGTGAGATCACCGTCGATCGTGTCGTCCCCGAAACTGACCACCGTCTTCTTCTGATAGATGATGGTGGTGTTCGGGTCGTCAGCCGGAGCTTGCGCAGCCGCTGCGGTCGGGATGGCGAGGCAGAGGCCGACGGCGACCGTGTAACCGAAGATCTTCATGACTTCGAAGGGCGAGTATACGCATTTTGCGGACGGGTGCGAGACGCCGAAAGCTCGCCCAAGCGCACCCAAACTGCTTCGCAGTCACCTTCGGTAGGCAAGAGGAGGAGGCACTCCGACCTTTTGCGACAAACCATCCTCCGATGGTCGGCTCGAGGCGTGTGTTCGCGTGTGCGACGTCCAGCGCCCCGACCTTCAGCGCGCCGGCCCCTCGGATGCGCCAGGCTCCGCGGTCGGTTCCGAAGCCCGGGAGTCGTCTCCTTCCGCTTCTGGGCTCCCTTCGCCCAAGTCCGAAGGCGAGGCGGCGAGCATCCGGCGGCGCGCTTCGATCTCTTTGAGCATCCCGTAAGCCTCGTCGGCCCGCTGATCGGACACCTGCAAAAAGCGCTGAAGCAAGGACTCGGACCGTTCGAGGTCGGAAAACTGTCGAAGCTCGAGGGTCGCCAGGTTGAACAGGGCCTCCGCCGCGTCTTCATCCCGTTGCAACGCCGCTTCGTAGGCTGCACGGGCCCCTTCGAAATCACCCTGACCCTTGCGGGCTACGCCCAGATTGACCCACGCAGCCGCCCGGTCTTCCAGGGGCAAGTCCGGGTGATCGCCCAACGCCTGGTAGTGCCGGGCTGCCAAAGAGAAGTTCTTTTGGCGCATCCCGATTTCGGCGAGCCGAAGGTGGGCTCGGACCCGGTTGGCATCGAGTTCCACCGCCCGCGCGAACGCCTGGACCGCCGGCGCCACCCGAGACTCGGCCAGATGGGCGTCCCCCAGTGCCTCCTGGAGGCACGCCGCGTCTGGGTTCAGCTTGAGGCCCTGCGCCACCAAAAGCTGCACTCGACCCCAGCGCTCCGCCTCCACGGCAGCCCGCGCCAGCACGCAGTACGCGCCTTCGTGCGTCGGGACGTACGCCAGCGCCTCTTCGCAGAGGCTCCGGGCACCGGCCACATCCGACAGGCTCAGCCGGTGGCTGGCCAAGGCCACCCGGGCATCGGCGGCCGCCGGGTCGGTCTGGACCGCCGCCTCCAACACCCGGACGGCCTCCGCCGTGCGATCCCCTGCGTGCAGCATCGCGGCCAAGTTGACCGCCGCCGCCTCCAGATCGGGTCGCTCCCGAAGGGCCCGCCGGTAGGCTTCGACAGCCCCTTCCCGTTCTTTCAGCCCCTCCAACGCCCAGCCCAGGTTGTACCAAGCCGGGGCGAAGCTCGGCAGGATCTCCGTCACCGCCTTCATCTGGGAGCGAACCCGCTGCAGGTCCACCGGTTCGCCCGCCGCGCGTTCCGCGCCGATGCGTTGCACCTCGGCCCCAAAGCGCGCCTCGGCTCGAGCTTGCGGATCCTCGACAGCCCCCCGACCATCCGCCGGACCGGCCCCACGTGGCCCGCTCGTCGCGCAGGCGGCCGCCACCGCAAGCACCCAACCTGCAAAAAGAGTCCGGCGGACCAGAGCGCGGCCGTTCATGGGGTTCCCTCCGAGGCAACCGGCTCCATCTCGTCGGTTCCGGCGGGGACCTCGAGCAAGGGGCCCCTGGGGTCCGGAGGCTCGAATCGCGGACGTTGCGCCACCGGGGGCAACAGCTCGGTGAGCTGCGGCAGAACACCGCGAGCCTCCAAGGCAGCCACACAACGCCTCGAGTCTTTGGTGTACATCTGCAGCTCGATCGACTTGTCGACACAGGTCTGAAACGCTTCGAGCGCCGCTTCGCGAGCCGGTGCAGCCTGGGTCTCGATACCGTCCTTGACCATGAAGCACGCGTCTTCCGACAGCCCGCGCGGGCACGGCACCGACGTCAGAGCGTCGACGAACCCGTCCCAAGTCTGCGCGATCCGATACAGCGCAGCCACTGAAGTACTCGCTTCACGATATTCAGTCACGACGCGCGCGAGCTTTTCGATCAACGCATCTCGGGCACGAGCCTTCGCTGCAACAGAGCGCTTGAACGGGGTTGGATTGCGAACGCTCAACGGCCGAATGCGAATGCGTTCGTAGCGCGACAGCTCCGCCTGCAGAGATTGCAGCTCCAGCTCGGCCATCCAACGCCGAGCGGGCTCTGGTTTGGAACGCTCACCGAGACGCGAATACCGCCGACGGAAGCGACCTTCGATGCGTCGGGCACTCCGGACCCGACCCATGGCGCGCAGCAGGCTAGCCTGCCGCCGCATTGCGTCCCAGACCCTTCCGTCGTCGGGGAAGCGGCGAACGAACTCTCCATACCGAGCTGCCGCCAGCCTCGAGTTGCCGGCCTGCTCCAGATCGACTGCCATCCGCCAGTAGATGTCCGCCGCTTCTCGAACGCCGCCCTCCGACCGCCCGTACTTTTTCAAATACTCGAGGCGCAATCGGGCGGCGACCTCGGCATGTCCCATTCCCGCATGAAAAACGGCCGCGTTGTATAGGGCATCGCGAGCCCGTTCGTCGCGAGGATAGTTTCGAGCGAAAGAGGCGAGGGCTCGGGCTGCCTCGGCATACTGGGTTCGTTCTTCGAATTGCTTGGCCTGGTAGTGGGCCACGTCGATGCGCAGCTTTGAATCGGGATACTCGTCCAGAAGACGCTGCCGCATCTCCGTGGCCCGTCGTTTCGCCCCGGCCCGATCCCAGGCCACCGACGCATTGAACAGGGCTTTGTCCGCATCCGGACTGGATGGAAACTCTTCGTAGAATTCCTGATAGCCCCGGGCCACCGCGGCTGCATCCGCGGCGTTGGAATCCCCATCTTCGGCGAGGGCCTGCACCAACTTGAACTTCGCCGCCTGGGCGAACTTGCCCAGGTCGGCGGCGAGCCGAGGCCGACCCTCGAGCAGCGCCGCCTCGGACCGGTACTTCATGGCCGTCTCGTACAGAGCCTGCCAGTCTTCCCGCAGGTTGTGTACATCCAGGACCAGGTTTGCCGCGAACTCTGCCTGCTCGGCGCCGGGAGCCTCTTCGACGATCTGTCCGAACCGACGCAGCGCCTCGTCGAAATGGTTCGCATCGTAGAACACCTTGGCCGCCTTGAAACGGACCGCCTGGCGTTTGGCGCTGTCGTCTAAGGCAACCTTTTCGACGTAGTCGTCACATGCACGGACCAGTCGGAGTCGCTGGGGGTGGATCTCTGCGGGCTCGGTGCCGGCATCGGGCTCGGCCTCGGGCAACTGCAGATCGCGCAGGTGCTCTTCGATGGCCAGGATCGCGTCGTTGGCAGCCGAAGCCAGGTGCTTGCCGTCCGGATCCGCAGCCACCGTCGCCTCGTAGGCAGAAGCGGCTTCATCGAAACGCTCGAGCTCGAAGTACAGGTCCGCGAGCTGAAAGCGCATCTCGTAGGCGAGATCCGCGTCCGGGAACAGCTCCATGTAATCTTCGTACAGCTCCAAGGCCCGGCGCAGGGTCGGATCGCTTCGGGTCTTGCGGCCTTCTTTGTTCCAGATTTGGGCGAGTCGACGCAGGTTGTTCTCGGCCACGAGCTTGCCGGACTCCCAAGCCTCGGAGTCTTCAGGCAACTCCCGCACCATCTGCACGAGTCTTTTGGCCTCGGCAACCACCTGCTTCTTCGACCCGATTCGGGATACCAGATCCATGACCTTGCTCTGCCGAACCGGATTTTTCTCGGCCCCCGGCTCCAGCCGGATCAGGCGCCGAAACAGGGACGCTGCCTCGCCGAAGTATCCGGATTCCATCCAGAGGTTTGCCAGGTTTTCGAGCAAGACCTTGCAGCGGTCGGTGGTGCAGCTGTCCACACCGAGCAGGTCCGCGAAGACCCGGGGCGCCTCCTCGGCATCGCCCACGTGTTGATAGGTTCGAACGTAATCCTTCTGCGCCTCCCGACCGAGTGCGATCTTGTTTTCGCCGCTCAGTTCGGAGGCGAGCTGAGAGTAGAGGACCGTCGCGCGGAACTTTCGGAGCGCTTCACGCCAGCGAGACAGGTTATAGTAGCACCACCCCTGCTTGTAGAGAGCGAACCCGTAGACCCGACTGCGCTTGTCCTGGGCCGCCTTTTCGTAGGAACGGAGCGCCCGATCCACGTCCCCTTGGTCGAAATAAAACTCCCCGAATGCGAGCCACGCCTCGGACACGAGCGGGCTGTCCGGGTGGTTTCGAATCAGCTCGGCGTAGGTGTCAATCGACTCCTGGGGCCGTCCGGTGTTCCAATACACTTGACCCATCGCGAACAGGATCTCGGGCATGCGAACGTAGTCCGGATGAGTGAGCTGCACCTCGCGGTACAGGGACAGCGATTCGTCGATCCATCGCCGTTGCTCGCGAAGGAATTCCTGCTCGGTTTGCTTTGCCCGCTCTCGCTGACCGGGATCGTCCGTAGTGATGGCGGTCTCGGCGGCCTGCTGAGAGCGAAAGAAATAGAAGCGCGACTTTTCGAAGTAGAGCTCGGCGAGCCGAAACTTCAGGTCCGGCAGCTCCGCCGGGTCGGGCCCCAAATCCAATAGCTTGAGGATGCCTTGAATCTGGGCTTCCCGCTTCTCTTCGACCTGAAGCTCGATCGACCGGCGAAACTGTTCATACCGAAGGGCCGGGGCGGGCGCTGCCTTCTTCTTTGCTCCGGCGTCCGACTCGGCGCGCACGGGAGCGACCGAAGACGCCAACCCGAGTCCGAAGAACACCACGACCAGGCCGACCGGTATAGGCTTCGATGCAGGGTGGATCATGACTCACCGACAAGACCGGGCCAGCGTCAGCTCATAGGTCCCGAGCTCGTCCCTCCAGTATTCTCCTTCGAATGGCCAAACGATCTTCTCGTCATCGGTCCATCGTACGAATGTCTTCTCGATGCTCTTCGGCTGGGTCTGCACCCGGCGGAGCTTCGATTCGATCCGCTCTTGCTCCGAACGGGCGGTCTCGATTCCAATCCGGACAGCCTGCTGGACCAGCTCCTTGATGTGCTCCTGCTCCCGCACGAGCCTGCGCTCGATGGCGGCGCCGGCCTTTCCGACCAGGTCGGCCCGCTTTCGGGCCAGCGTCCTCGTCAGTATGTCGGCCAACGGTGTCCCAGCCAGGAGAGGATGCTCCTCTTTCAAGCGAGTCAGCTCCGCCTTCACCTCACCCTGCGAAGCGTCCAAACGGGCGAGCTGCGGATCCGCCATGGCCAGGCCCAAAATCTTTTCCAACGTGGCGGCTTCGGCCTGGACCGGGCTGGCCAGGTCTGGGTTGCGGATCCCTTCCAGCAAGTCGAAGTATTCGGTGGCCGACCGCGGCTGAGAAGTGATGCGCCCCAGCTCTTCCAGGACCGGCTCATAGCGAGACAGAAAGTCCTCCAGAATCTTCTCGGCTTCCGCGTAGCGGCAGTTCTCGTAGTAGATCACCGCCTTCAAGATCAGCGACTCGGGAAAGTAGGCGTCTTCGAAGAACGGGCTGTGCAGGGTCAGCAGGTTTCCAAGGGCCTTTTCGTAGTTGCCCAACCGAAAATGGGCCCAGCTGTCTTCGAACAGAGCGTCGAGCCACTCGGTGGAGTCCCGGTCTATCCGATCGTAGTAGAAGGTCGCAAACGATGGCTGCTGGGCCCCGAAATGGGTTCGGGCCAGCTGAAAGAAGGCCAACTCCCGCAGCTTTCGGCTACCCCGATCGTCCCGTTCGCCCGTGGTCCGGACGACCTCTTTGAACGAACCGAGGGCGTCGTTCTCTCGGCCGTTCTTGAACTGAACCAGGGCCGTCAGAAAACGTGCCCGGGGCCCGAACCTCGACCCGTCCGAGACCCGGAGACTCAGCTTCTCGGCTTCGACCAGGTGGGCAGAAGCGGACAGGGCGCCTTCTCCACCGAGAGAAACCCCTTCTTCGCTTTCGGCTTCCGGTTCTTCGGAGCCCGTCCCGAACAGGTCCCCCCCGATGCTGAGGCCACCGCCGCGCTTCTTTTCGACCTTGGCCGGAGCGCGGTCGCCTCCGGTTCCGAAGATGTTCCCTTCGATCGAAAGCCCCTCTTCCTCTCGTTGTCCGGCAGCGACCGCCGGACCGCCATCTCGCCGCAGAGCTTCCAGATAGTGGTATCGCGCCAATCGAAACAGAAACTCGTCCCGGTAGTTTTCGGGAAAGTCTCGGGATCCGTATTTGGCGATCACCTCGTTCACGGACGCGTCGTCCACCAGCTTGCGGCTGATGAACAAGCACCACTCCAAGGCCGCGTCGAAGAAGCGGCTATCCGGTCCTTTTTCCAAGATTTCGGCAAACTGCTGCAGAGCGGAGTGGTACAATTCGAGGCGGTATAGCGCCTTGCCGAGAACGTATATCGACTCTTCCTGCTGGTCGATGTCTTTTAGATCCCGGCCCAGATGGGCCGCGAGGGCTGCTTCGGCGTGGTTGTCCGCCGCCAGCAGCTCTTTGGCGTCGTCGAGTACGTTTCGATCCTGGCGAGCTTGTTGCTCGGCGAGCTGCTGCATGTCGAAGCCCTCTTGGGCCTCGGCCGAGCCCGCGCCCCACAACGACAGCCACCAGGGCAAGAAGATGAGAGCCGCGCGTTTCATTGGAACCGATATTCGAACTTGGGCGGCAAAAACCCTGCCACCGACAAACCGATGAAGCCAGGGGTCTGCAGGTCGGACTCCCCGGCCCGCTCCTCCACGAAGAAATAGTTCCGGAACTCGAGCCGCACCACCAGCCAGTCCGTGATGAAATACCGTTGTCCGATGCCCACGTTGCCAGCGGGCTGCGTTCCCACGTTGGTCCCGAACACCCCTCCTCCGAGCGTCAGGTAGGTATCGAAGTGAAGGATCGCTTCCCCGAACAACGACAACTTTCCGTAGATCGGCGCCCAGGCGAAGTTGAGGTCGGCCTTGTACTCGAGCTCCGGATTGTCCTCGAGCAGCGAGTCGGTCTCGCGCCTCAAAAACTGCACCACGTTGCTCTCGGTCCGAGCGGCAACCCACCCGGCACTGGCTTCCAGGGACAGGGAGTCGGACAAGTGGTAGCCGACCGATCCGCTCAACATGACGTTACGGAAGAACGCGTCGTTGAGGCTGAAGGCAACCTGCGGATAGAACTCGAAGCGTCCCCGCTTGATGAAGACCTTGCGCTGCACGGACTTCACGCGGTCGCGCAGCCGTGGACCCTCGGCTTCTTCCTCGGAGTCTTCCCCGGCGGTCCGCGCGCCTTCTGCGGCGGTTTCCTCGTCGACGGGCTGTTCGGGTTGTTGTGCGCGGACGGGCAGGCCGAAGGTCAGGACCACCAGACAGAACGCCGCGCTCCACGTTCGAAGGACCATGCGATGCGCCGGATGCTACGCCCATCCTGGAAGTGGCAGCAAATCGCGGGCCTTGGGTAGCGCCCGACCTTTCGCGACGGTCCGATTCGGGTACAAGGGTGGAGCATGACTCGGTCCATGGCGTGGCTCGCAGTGTGGCTTTCATCAGGGCTGGCCGGTTGCGGAGACTCGGATGTGGGTCGCTGCTGCCGGGTCTCTTCGGAAGCGGATCCCAGCATCATCCCCATTTCCAGCACCACCTCCAGCGGCGATTTCATCAACGACATCGCCCAGGACCCGGCGTTCGTCTGCGACGCGCTCACCTGCGTGGCCTACCGGGGCTCCGAGCCCTACTGCACCGCTCCGTGCAACGAAGACGACGACTGTCCGGTCGGATTCGTGTGTGCGGAGGTACTCCGCAGCGACCCCGGCCCGGATGCGCCGATTCAGCCCGAGGACCGCTTCTGCATTCGCCCGCGCGAGGCCGCCACGTGTGAACCCTGAGGGGTGGGGGCCACCTCGGGGCCGGACCTCAGGGGTTCGACCGAACGGAATCCGCGGGATCCGGGCGGGCGTTGCCAGATCGACGGTCCGCTCTTCATGCTGACGAGACCCGGAGGCCCCATGCTGAAGACGAAGCTGCTCTTTGCCACCGCCGCGTTGCTCCTGATGGGGAGCCTCTTTGTCGGGCTGCCGAAATCTCGCCCCACGCCGTCGAACGGTTCCCGATCGCGCCCCCAGTCCCAGGTGGCGATGGGCAGCGAGGTGCGCCTCCGGGCCACCGTCGACCGCTCCGAGCTGGCGGCCGACGGCCGCGCGAACCTGGACCTTCGCCTGTTCGGCGAGGAGCCGGGCCACGGGGGGAGCGCGCCCCCGACCGGGGTCCTGGTGATCGACCGCTCCGCGTCCGTCGGGTCCAAGGCCCTGGAACGGACCCGTTCGGCCACGAAACAGCTGCTGGGGCGGCTTTCGCCCGACGCCCAGGTCGCCCTGGTTTCGTACGCCCGACGGGCCACCGTGGACGTTCCCCTCGGCCCGCTCCAGCGCCGCCGCGGCAAGCTCTCCGAAGAGCTGGACCGGCTGGTCGACGGGGGAGCCACCGACCTGGCCCGCGGCCTCCAAACCGGGCTGGGCCTGCTCGAAGCGGTCCCCAGCGCCAACCCAACCGTCGTGCTGGTGAGCGACGGAACACCCGGACCGGACCCGAGCCGCGGCCGCAGGGCCTTGCACCTGGCGGAGCGGGCTCGCCGGCGGGGCATTCGGATCCACACCGTCTCGACCCGCAGCCGGGCAGATGGGCCCCATCCGTGTCAGGACGAGCTCGCCTTTCGACTGGCCCGAGCCACCGGCGGACTGCATCGCCATGCGGCGCGAACCGGGGCCCTGGCGGATGCCTTGCACGACGCCTTCGCCGGGCCTCGAAACCTCGCGGGAACCGACGTGGTCATCGGGACCCAATGGGGCTCGGGGGTCCAGGTCGTGGACTCGTCCTGCCCCCTCGGCCCGTCGGGGGTGATTTGGTTCGGGACGGTGCCCGTCGGCCACGCGGCGTCGTGCCGGGTGCGCCTGCGCATGCCAGCAGTCGGAAGCGGACCGTCGCAGCTGGCTCGACTGCGCCTGTCGTACCGGACCGACACGGGGCGGGTCGAATACGAAGACCAACTGACTGTGTTGCGGACGCGCTCGCCATCGAATGGGTCGTCACGGAGCCGGAGCGTTCCCTCGGCGGGACGAAGCGAACGGTGACGCGGCATGCCTTCCCATCCACTCGGTCCATTCCAGCGAAACGCGCCGGCCAAGGTGCCGCGCCGTCCGATCGGCGACGCCGAGCATGCGGCATTCCACAAAACCGTCTACCTCACCGCAGCCGGAGCCGGCGCCGTCACGCTCGTGGCGGATCTGGTCCTGCGCTGGACGCCGAGCCCGGGTGACGCGTCCACCTGGATGCCCGCAGCCATCATGGCTGGTGCGTTGGGCGTGGTCGGGGGCGGGGAC
>DAPKRQ010000108.1:0-2035 GCA_031800475.1 Myxococcales bacterium LLY-WYZ-16_1 | reverse complement strand
CGCCTCTGAAGCCCGAAACCCCACGGGCATGGGCGGTGTCCGATCGAGGGTGAGCGTGTGGCGCGAAGCCGGCCGGCAGCGGGGTATGCTGGGGTTTTTGGGGGTTTTTCTGCTTGTGGCGGGAGCCTGCCAGCAGGAGCTGGACGAGCGGGGTTTTCGGCGCAAGGCCGAGGCCGTGTGGTCCGAGGTCCACCCCGGGTGGACCGTCTTTCGGCGAGAGCCCCAGGTCACGGTGTACGTCCGAGGCGATCAGCTCGATCGGCTCGAGGTGACCGAGCTCTTTTCGGAGTATCAAAAGGACCCCGACGGCTTCTTCGATACGTGGCGGAGCGAACTGCAGGCGGAAGTCGAGGCCCGACATCAAACCCTGCAGGAGGCCCGCGAGCGGGTCGTGCCGGTGGTGAAGGGCGAAGCCTGGATCCACGCGCGAGATCTGGGGGCCATCGGTCCGGAACGCATCCGGGACCAGATCCGGCCGTGGCGCACCGAGGTGGCCGACGGCGTATACGCGGTCCTCGGGGTGCCCGAAGAAAAGCTCGGCTACCGGTACGCATCCTTGGCCGAAGTGAAGTCCCAGGACGACACCGACTGGTTCCAGCAAGCGATCGGAAACCTGGAACGTCAGATGGCCGACCTGGCCGAAGGGGTGACTTTAAGGGACGACGACGGGCAGTTGATGGCCGTGGACCTGCCGAATCGGGACGGCGTGGCGGCCCTGATTTTGTCGAAGTCGTTCCGCAAAGACATCTTGAAGCGCTTCAATAAGCCATGGGTCGGTGCGGCGGCGCCGATCCGGAACGTGTTGATCCTGTTCGACGCGGAGCGTCCCACGGTCATCAAGCCGGTTCGGGCCCGGGCCCACGAGCTGTACGATCGGCAGAATCATCCCGGTTTTCGGGGCCTTTTGCGACTCGAGCCCGACGGGATCGAGGTGCTGGAGCCTCCCCGGCCGAGCGCAACCCGGTGAACGGTCGGTTCAGCCGGCGACCACCGTGCGGTCTCCGGTCGCCCGAGAAGGCACCCGGATCCGGTACGGCCCGGGGATCCAGAAAACCATCTCGGTGTCCCCCGTCTCCCCGTTCTTTCGAAGCAGGATCTCCGCCCCCATCGGGTGCTCGACCTCGATGTTGGGCAGGGGCCGGCCTTTGGCGTCTCGGGCCCGGGCGGCCAGCATGGTTCCCAGGGCTGCCCGCAGTCGGGGGCCATCGCCCTCGAGGTCGACTCGAATGTCCGCGTGACCGATGGCTTCCAAGTCTTTCAGTGAGATGCCCGAGGTGGCGGGGACGCTTCGGAAACCGGCTTGGTTGTATCGAGGGCGCTGTTTTCGGGCTTCGAGGCACCGGGTCCAGATGTCCAAGATCCGGCCGACCGGCTCTGCCGCGGCCTCGGACAGGTCCGGAAGCCAGGTTTGCCGGGCCGCCTCGAGGGCCTCTTCGGTCAAGGCCCCGGACACGTCTTCGCTGAACTGTAGGGCCACCGCCGTGCCGATCTCCATCAGAGGGCTCGGCGTTTGCAGGAGCAGAGGCTGCAGGCTGGCTTGCTCGTAGGACAACCAGTAGCGCACGTTGGCCAGCCCGGCAGCCAGGGGACCGGACCGGCCCAATGCATCCAGGTCCAGGTCGCCGCAAAGCTCGGGCACTCGGAACTTTGACGGACGGCGCAGCCCGGAAATGCTTGATACACCGGTCGTCATGGCATCTCGAGCGCGCGCGTCGGTCTGGGTCCGCGAAGTTGGACCTCCCCGGACCTGGATCCGGTATCATGGGACCATGCCCGGTCCCAAGCCGCGCGACGCCAGCATGGCGGGCCCTTACCAGCGGCTCGCCGAGAAAAAGCGCTTCACGGCGGCGCGGCGGCTGAAGCCCGAAGCGGCGGCTGGTCACGACCGGATGGACACTTTCTTGCGCCTGCTGCCTTGGCTGGTTTTGGCCGGTCTGGTGGCGCTTCGGGTGCTCGCCGTCCCCCCGCCGATCCCGGCCCTGGAGCCCTTGCCAGCCGAACCCTCACCGCCGAAGCCGCCTGCGTCCCCATCGCC
>DAPKRQ010000107.1:0-2205 GCA_031800475.1 Myxococcales bacterium LLY-WYZ-16_1 | reverse complement strand
TTCCGCCTCCCCCGCGCCCGCCCGGACCGACTCCGACGACGCCCGGCCTCCCAGGACCAGCGACAGGGCCGACATCAGCACCGACTTTCCCGCCCCGGTTTCCCCGGTCAGGATCGTGAGACCGGGACCGAGCTCGAGTTGGACCGAGTCCACCAGTGCCAGGTTCCGCACGGTCAGCAGCTGCAGCATGTCGTCCGTCGCCCTTCGAACCTTTCGGACACCCCCGAACGGCCGACCCTCGCGACCCGCCCGGGAGTACCCGAGCTGCCGCAACGGGGGGAGCCCGCGTCTAGCATGGACGATCGAGGTCGTCGAACCAGCCCGGTCTGCAAATGATTCCGGAACGCGCAGAACGGTCGGTCAGCGGACCAACTGGGGGCGCAACGTGACTTTGTCGCCGCGGGTCACGACCATGAAACGCACCGTTCGGCACCCGTGCTTGCCGATCAGCCCCTCTTCGCTGGCCTGCAGCTTGCGCCGAAAACCGTCGTAACTGAGGTTGCCCACCGCCTCGCCCACCCGGGCCTTGGCCGCCACGAAGTCGTTGTACACCCGCCGGTAGTGGGCTTCGTCGAAGGGGGGCAGGTCGGCGGTGTCCGCGTCCGGCAGGCCTTCGGGCCCGGTCGGGCCGCCCGCTCCGCCGGCGGGCGAAGCAGAAAGGGGCGGTGCGGGCACGGTCTGTGGCCCCTCGGTTTCGGGTTGAGCCGCGCCCGAAAAGGGACCGGACGGAGGCCTGTCGTCTGCCCCAGCCGGTGGGGGGTCGGCGCCGGGGTCCAGGTCTTCGGTCGGTCGTTCCTCGGTGGGCCCCGGCTCGGTCTTCGGAACGTCCTCCGAGTCGCTCCGTCCCGATGTCACCAGGGTGCGCTCTTCGACGTCTGGGTTCGAATCCACGGTGAGCGGACCGTCGGCCCGCCGCGGAACGCCCTGGTCCAATTGAATGTCGTGGTAGCTGACGGCGTCGAAGCGCGACGCCTCCGAGCGCTGAAACGGACCGAGATCGGAGGACACCTGCTCGTCCACCTCCCGAAGAGCCACCGGGCTCCAACCGGGGGTCGCGGCCGGCTCGGCAGTCGGTCCCAAAGACCCCGCGGCCGCGGGGACCGATCGGTCCCACGCTTGCCCGGACTCGGACGGCATCGAGGACCCCACGGACGCGGGCCGACCCGGTGCCTTCTGCCCCACGCCGAGCCCCGCCGGTTCGGAAGGGGACGCGGACTGCCGGTACGCCGGTTCGGAGGGGGACGCGGACTGCCGGTACGCCGCTTCGGCTTTGGCCTCCAGCCGCTCGAGCGCGCTGGCCCCTCGGCCTCGCGAAGAGGCCAAGATCGCGAAGGCCCACAGGGCCACCACCGCAGCGCCCACGGCCCACACCGCGCTCCGCAGCGGACCCAGGAGCGCCGGCACGGCGGCCACGGCGGTCACGACCCACCGGGTCCCCGCCAGACCGTTTTCTGCTTCGATGGCGTGGGTGGCCATCGGGCCCGAAAAGCCCGCGGTTCGATCCAACTCGAACAGCATCCGGTCTTCGTGCATCCACTGGATCCGCACCCCGGCCGGCCAGGCCCGAGCCGCCAAGGCCACCTCTTTCACCGGAAAACCCCCAACCAGGCGGCGCTCGGTGTCGGGCAAGGAGGCGGCGAACCACACGCGCTCGCCCTCGATCCACGGGCCTGTGACACCGGCTTCGCCTTCGTTCCGCTCCGCGAGCTTCCAATCCGCCGCCCGCCAACCGCGCAGCGCCGCGAGGGCGCGCTCCGGTTCGTCCGCCTCGGCAGCGCGGGCCACGGCCAGCTCCATGATCCGGCGCCGGCTCGATTCGAAGCGGTCCAACAACAGCTCCGCCGTCGTCAGTTGGGAGGTGGCGAGCGCCCGGGCCCGATTTTCGAGTCCAGGCTGCAAAAGGGGATTCAGCCAGGCCTCGAGCCCGGCGAGCACGACCGCGAACAGGACGACTGTCCCGATGGCCCCCACCCATGCTGCCCGTTCGTGCACCGGCTCTCCCGCCCCTGGATCCTACTGCCGTCCGGCCCCTGCCGTCCGATCGCTCAAGAGTCGATCGAAAATCCCAGCCGGGCCCGGGCGACGAAATAGGCGTCGCTGACCGCGAAGTTGAGCAGCTCGCGAACCTCGGGAATGCGCCCGATGGTCTCGGCCGCTCGGTCCGCATCCTGAAACACGGCCCGGACGTCCGGGTGATCCTTGGCC
>DAPKRQ010000106.1:0-7567 GCA_031800475.1 Myxococcales bacterium LLY-WYZ-16_1 | reverse complement strand
GCACCGCAGAGGGCGAGCAGGCTTTCCTCCTCGCGACGGTCTACGTCGCTTCGAACATGCATCTGATTGGATATGGACGTGGATAGCTCTGTGGCGGCCTGGGACCACGCATCGGCCGTCGTCTCACGCCATGCCACGGCGGCGGTTCGAGGGAGCAACCGTCTGGGACGGCCGTGCCGCTGGCTCAGCGTTCGCCGCAACACGGACGGCGCGATCCCGAGCGGCCCCTTGCCCCTGTGGGTCGTCGGCAGCGCCTCATCCGAGGCCGGGGCCGCGGAGACGCCATCGAACATGCGGTTCCTCGGCGTTATGCTCACTCTTGGCCTTGGATCGTCTGAGGAAATCTGGATCGGGACGCTTCCCGTCGAGTCGTTCGAGAAATTCCGCCCACGGTATCCGGGACGACATATCATGACGACATTCCGAGCCTCATCGACCGAAAAACGAATGAGCTGCGTGTAATGCCCTCCGCTTCTTTCATACCCAGGGTCCGCTCATACCCTCGCCGAGCGCGCCATGTCGAGGGGGTAGCCGACGGACCGGACGCAAGCTGTCCGGCGAAGCTCCCGGAGGTTTCCCTCCGGGGCCGAGCACGTGCCGATCCGGCCGAGATTTCCTCAGAAATTCGCTTGGAAGGAAGGAGTGGGCCAAGGCTGGGGGGACTCGTCCGTCGATTCGTCGGGCGCCGCGGCAGGCGGGGGCGTCACGCGAGGCGCTCGATGATTGGGCGGTGGTGGATGGCGAAGTCCTCGAACGTGTCGGGGTGGGTGCAGGCCGCGAGGATTTCGAGGGACTCCACCAGGCGGGGGCCGGGGCGGTTGAAGTAGGCGTTGCCGTCGGTGGCGTAGACTCGGGTGGTCGACGGCAGGGCCGATAGGATGTTCGTTTCGATCACCTGGCGCTCCTCGAGAGTGCGCGCGAGGTCGAAGCCGCATGGCTTGATCAGAACCACCTCGGGCTCGAGGGCGCGCAGAGCTTCGGGGGTCAGGGTCGGGGCAGCATGGCCTGCGTCCACGCCTACGGGCTCGCCACCCGCCAGCTCGATGAGTTCCGGCATCCAGGTGCCGCCGAGCATGATCGGGTCGATCCACTCGATGGATGCCACTGAAGGCCGGCTCGAGGCGGCACGGGCACGCTCCGCCACCGCGTCGATCCGACCGCGAAGCTCCGCCGCCACCCGCCGCCCGCCGGCGTCGAGGCCCAAGGCTTCGGCCACCCGAATCACGTCGTCCAACACGTCCGACAGCCGCGTCGGCCGCAAACTCACCAGCCGGGCGTCGGCGCCAACCATCCGCATCAGCGCCTGCCGCACGTCGTCGATGGACACGGCGCACACCTCGCAGAGGTCCTGAGTCACGACCACGTCCGGCCGAAGCTCGGCCAAGAGCTCCTCGTTCATGTCGTAGACGC
The DNA here is from genome assembly GCA_031800475.1 of Myxococcales bacterium LLY-WYZ-16_1. Lineage (GTDB taxonomy): Bacteria > Myxococcota > Kuafuiibacteriia > Kuafuiibacteriales > Kuafuiibacteriaceae > Kuafuiihalomonas > Kuafuiihalomonas phototrophica. The sequence continues at coordinate 6,157 of DAPKRQ010000106.1, read as the reverse complement.
TCAGCGCGTCCCGGAGCACAGCCCGCACCGCCGCGTCGATGTCCCGGCTCGATCCCCGCGGGTCGATGCGGGATGCCGTCAGCACCGGCAGATCCCGGACCGACGGCGGGTGGTCGCATTCGTGCGAGCGCCCCACGAGCCGGTCCTCGGCTCCCAAAGCGCAGACGATCTCGGTGGCAGATGGAAGCAATGACGCGACGCGCACACCCACAGCCCAACGCCGCCCATCGGCCAGGTCAACCGGAATGCCGCCCCGGCCCGCGGCAGCCTGCACTTCGGACGAGACTTCGCCGAACCCGTGCCCTAGGAGCGGTGCATGGTCCTGGATGGGCTGCTGATCTCGGGCGGTTTCGTCCTGCTCGTTTCGGGCGGAGAGGCCCTGGTCCGGGGAGCCAGCGGCATCGCCCTGTACGCCCGGGTGACGCCCACGGTGGTCGGTCTCACGGTGGTGGCCGCGGGCACGTCGATGCCGGAGCTGGTGGTCTCGGTGCAGGCCGCCCTCGCCAACAGCCCCGGGCTCACCGTCGGCAACGTGGTGGGCTCCAACATCTTCAACATCGCGGCGATCTTGGGCATCACCGCCTTGGTCCGACCCCTGCGGGTTCGGGGCAACGCGGTTCGGCTCGAATGGCCGGTCATGACGCTGGCGGCGTTTCAGCTTCACCTGCTCGCCCGTGACGGCGCCGTCGACCGGCTGGAAGGGGGGTTTTTGTTCGGGGCACTGGTGGCGTTCGTAGCGTACGCGGTCTGGGTCGGCCGAACCGCCACTGCGCCGGGTGAAGCGGAGCAGTACGAAGAAGTGGCCACGGCCTCCTTCGGTCGCACCGGGGCCACCGCCTTGGGACTCAATCTGGCCGCGGTCGCCGTCGGTTCGGGGCTTCTGGCCGGCGGCTCCACCGCCCTGGTCGGCGGCGCCACCAGCCTGGCCCGTGGGCTCGGTGTCTCGGACGCGATCATCGGACTCACGGTGGTCGCCGCCGGCACCAGCACGCCCGAGCTGGTGACGTCGCTGACCGCGGCGCGCCGCGGTCAGGACGACATCTCGGTGGGAAACGCCATCGGCTCCAACATCTTCAACGTGCTCGGCATCGTCGGGTGCACCGCGTTGATCCGCCCGTTGACCGTGCCGAACGAGATCTTGGTTCGGGACAACTGGTGGATGATCGGCGCCTCCTTGCTCCTGTTTCCGCTCATGAAGTCGGGCCTGCGAATTCGTCGCCTGGAAGGAGCGCTGCTCTTCGGGCTGTTCGCGACCTACATGACGCTGCTCGTCCTTTCGGCCTGACGCCTCGGCTTCATGCAGGCCCGTCGCTGTCCCAGGAGCGACCGCTCGGCGATCCCCAAAGCGGGGCAAGCCGGGCTTCGCCCCGCGACGTACGGATCCCGGGTCGTCTTTTTTTTGGCCAGTCGAAAGCAACCGACCTGGCCATGAAGACCGTTCTGGCCGCCAAACCAGGCTTCGGACCGGTCATCGGTTCTGCTCGAGGAGCTGACCCAGCTCGTGGCCACCGAACTTCAGAGCAATGAAGATGACGAGCTTTTCCGTACCCATGGCATCTTCTTGAGAGACCACCCGGTACCTTTCGACATCAACCGGGTGTACCATCGGTCCAACGAGTTCATCGAAGCGGAGATCAAGGTGACGCCCCTCGATACACCGAATGGACAGGGGACCATGACCCAGTCTCTCACCCCGTGACCCGCGTGAGAGCGTCCGTAAAAGCGGCTCAGGCTGGGAATTGTAGGTGGTTTCGGGGATCGACGGGAGTTCCACTCAGTGGGGTCCGGGTGGCCCCTTCGCGGATCTCGAAGTGCAGGTGGGTGTCGCCAGCGCGGGGCACGTTGCCGGTGCGGCCCAAGCGAGCCAGGCGGGTATCGGGCGTGACCGACTGACCCACCTGAACGTCGATGTCGTCCAGGTGGGCGTAGACCGTTTGGAAGTCCTGATCGTGTTGCACGATCACGGTGTTGCCAAAGCCCCGCACCGGACCGGCCAGCAGCACTTCGCCCGCCGCGAAGGGCTCAACCCGGCTCGCCACCGGGGCCTCGATGTCGATGCCATTGTGACGTCGGCCCCCCGACCGCGGGGCCCCGAACTCGCCGTCGCCTTCCCCGGGCTGATCTGCTCGGTTCACGGCGAAAAAACCAGGAAGGGGCCAGTTGGTCGTCGGCAAGGCATCTTGCAGAGCCCGAAAGGTGTTCGCGTCGAGCACGCCGGTGGCCATGAGACTCGCGCTCCGTTGAAAGGCAGATAGCCCCGCTTCGGTGCGAGGACCAAAGGTGCCCGGGCCGGTGGCCACCTGGGCTCGGGTCATGTGTCCGAGCGCCACCAGCTGTCGTTGAAGCGTTCGCGTCAGGTCGCGATCCGCGTCCGAACCCCGCTGAACGCCCGTGAACAGGGCCGCCATGGCCGCCCGGGTCTCGCCGCCGAAGCGACCGGTGGCTTCCCGCCCCGTCGCCCGCTGAAAGCGTCGGGTTGCCGCTTCGGTCCGGGGACCGAAAATGCCCGGTCCCGTGTCCACCTCGGCCTGGGTCATGACTCCCAGTTCCACGTATCGAGCCTGCAGCGCCCGCACTGCGTCGTTTCGGTCACCCCGCCTAAGTCCGGCTTCGGGCACGGGCCCGGTCGAGTCGCCGCCGGAGTTCTCGACGCCCCGCAACGCGTCGTAGGCCTGGCTCGGAGACAGCCCCTGGGCGATGTGGCGGGCGTACTGGTTGCGCATGGTCCGAAGGGCTCCCGCCACTTCGTCCGCGGTGATCGATGCGCTGTTGTTGCCGACCCCGTCGTAGTAGCTGCGGCCGGTGCGCGGATCGGCCACCGCCGCGAACTCTCGGGCCAACGCCAGTTGGGCCGCACCCAGATCGCGGCTCGCGCCGGTGATGTACGCTTTCACTTGGGGTCGCTTTTCGTCGATCAGGTAATCGGCAAAGACCCGCTCCTGCAGGTCCGGGGTGAGCGGCAGATCCAGGTCCAGGTCCATGGACCGAATGGCGCCCTGCATGGTGCTCGGAATGACCTGATACTTGCCAACGGCGAACAGCCGATTCGGGTCGGTTCGAGGCAAACTCTGCCTTCGAACGATCTCTCGAAGAGACATGCGCGAAAAGTCGATGCTCCGGCCGGCGGAGTCGCCGGCGCGCCCCCGATTGAAAGAACCGTAATCCCCCTCGCCACGCCCGATCAGGTTTCCGAGCACCGAAGACCGGACGGCCGGCGCCTCACCTTCCCCGGGCGCCACCGAGCGGGTGGTCAGGGTCTCACCGATGCGGCTCCCCGACCTTTGGTCTTTGCGGGAGCGACGTCGAGACCGGCCGACCAGGGATCGAAGGGAGTCCGGACCGGGATCCGGGACCGGAAGCGCCCGCAGTCGAAGCACGTGGCCCAGGTCCTTCCCGTCGTGTTCTTCGACGGCGGCGGTGGAGCCCAAGCTCTCGGCCGTGGGCGGTTCCTTGCGCATCCGCGTCGAGTTTGGGTCGATGAAACCCGCTTTGCTGGGGTCGATGGAATCTCGAATGCGCCGCATGGTTGCCCCTTTCGCGCACGGTACGCGCAGTTCGGGGCCCGGGCAGTCCGTCGAACGTCCGATGGGGGGTTCGCCGGAGCAGAACTCCGTTCCCCATCCGTTTCGGCCTGTCGGTCAAGCTCGGGGCTGCCAGGTCGCCACCGGCACACAGATCTCGGGCACGTCGAACCCGGGCCCCGGGGCAGGCGGCGCGGAACCGTCGAGAGGCTCGACGAGCGCGCCGCCCCGTTCGGCGTCGGACACGCCGTCGCCCGGATTCACCTCCACCCGCACGTGGGTGTTTTCGACCACGAACGCGACGCCCCGTCGGTCCCGCAGGGCGCGAATTCCCGCCTCGCTCTCTTGGAGGGAGCGACCAACCAAAGATGACCGAACATCACTCAAAGCTTGGGCGTCTCGCACGCGGACCGCAACCCGCACTGCCGGCGAAGCCACCCCCAGATCGAATAGCCAGCCTCCTTCGTTCGAATCGATCGGATCGTCGTCTTCGCCGAGCTCCGTCACGGTTTCGGGTCCCGACGGGGGAAGCAGGCTGCGATGCACGGTCCACACCAAAGCGCTGGGCAGCCTCCGGTCGCTCCCGGCATCGACGCGGTGGTCCCCCGGAACGGGCTCCGATATCCCCGTGCCCACGGGCGCGAGCACCCGGGCCTGCGGGTCGATCCGCACCCGCAGGCGGACCCCGGGCCGCTCGGCCACCAAGTTCCCGTGCGACAACCGGGCATCGGGGTCGTGCAGCTCGGCGTGGACCGAGGCACCCGGGATCCCCACCTGCCACAGCCCGGGCAGCCGGGCCCGGGTCAGGGCCTGACGAGCCACATCGGGCTCCGTCCACGGCGGTCGGGCCATGCCGATGCCCAGCCGGCGCATGCGCTCGGGCAGCTGGTTCCACACCTCGTGGCGATCGGCCTGTGCGGCCATGCCCCAGGTGGCGATCTCCGACTTGTTCCGGCCGCAGCCGATGCACCAGCCGGTGTCGGCGTCGTACCGGCATACGCCGATGCAGGGGCTCGCGATCACGGCCCGATCCCTCGCAGTTCGAATTCGATGTCCACCTGGCCCTCCGCGGTGGAACCGAGAGGAGGTGCGGAGGCCCGTGCGGTCCGAAGCCGAAGCCCGGCGCGTCACGCGGGCCCCGGGACACCCCGCCCGGGTCCTCGTGTTTCGACAGCGGCAGGTCTCCTGACTCGCGGGTCCTCGCAGGCCCCGGGCCTTCCCAGCCGTCACCGGCCAGTGGCGATTCCGGGTCGCTCGCCGCTCACAGTTGCGGGGGCAGTCGCGGATTCGGCCTTTTGGGGCCCCACCGCGTTCCCTCTTCGTCGATGCCGCCGCGCGTCGAGCCCCGCGACATCGAACCGCCGTCTGGCCGAAACCTCCCAACAGCAGCCGGTCCGGTCAAGTGTCGCTTTGCGCATCGCGTTGGCCGCAACGCGTAAAGCAACGAAGTCAAGCAAGAACCGTTGTCGCCTGTTTCGTCCACTGCTTCGTTGGTCTCGAAAGGAGGCAGGCCATGCGACACATTCTGTGGGCCGGAGCCCTGTTCATTTCGTTCACTCCAGCATCTGCCCATGCGGTGGACCACACCGGTGGAGCGTTTCAGTTCAGTGGAGGCTTTCAGCCAAGCAACGCACCGTACGGCGGATTCGGCGGCGGCAACTGCACCGCCAGCCGAACGCCGGTGATCTTCGTTCACGGCAACGGAGATGAAGCCAAAAACTGGGACTTTCCTCCCTCGACCGGCGTGCCGTCGGTCTACGAGACCTTTCGGGCCGCGGGTTACAACGACTGTGAGCTCTTCGGGATCACCCATCTGTCTTCGACCGAGCGGACCCTTCCGCAATTCAACTTTCACGACCGAACTTCCGCAGATCGGATCCGCGACTTCATCTTGGACGTGCTTGCGTACACTGGAGCGAGCGAGGTCGACGTGGTCGGACATTCTCTCGGCGTGACCGTGTCGCTTCACGGGATCGACTTCGGCAACCTGTGGCCCATGGTCCGCCGCTTTGTCGCCATCGGCGGTGCAGTGCGGGGACTGGCGTCCTGCTACTATGTGGGGCCCGGGAATCCGGCCGCCACCACCTGCGGATCACAGAACTGGTGGGACTCGAACGTGTTCGGTCTCCACCCTTCGGTGTGGTACGGCCCCAATCCGCGGATGGCAAACGGGGGATTTCGCGACCGACCGGCGGGCTTACAGACCGAGTTCTACAGCATCCACGCCGGCTTCAACGACCAGATCCTGTGTACAACGACCACGTTCCATTCGAGCTGTTTTCAGACGGCCTTGTTCGATCCGTGGTCGAACGTCCGGGCTCAGCTCGACGTGGGGTACGGCTCGACCGCCGCCCAGATCGACCTGAACTTTGCGGACTGGAGCCCATTCAATCTGGGCGGCGGGGACAGCAACGGGGTGGGTCATTTTCGCTCCAAGAACAACACGGGGCAGATCCAGCTGAACATGCTGACCAGCGCGTGCTCGGGAACCGGCTGTTGCGCAGGCTACGCGGATCCGTGCCGCTGAACTCGACCCCACGCGCTCTCGCCGAATCATTCGGCGCACCCGGAGCAGCACGGTTCATGCGGAAGCGGCTGCCCCTGCCCCTGCCGCTGCCAGTGGCGGTGCCGCTGCC
>DAPKRQ010000105.1:0-13142 GCA_031800475.1 Myxococcales bacterium LLY-WYZ-16_1 | reverse complement strand
GGTGGGTGGGGAAGCGCTTGAGGTCGGCCGGTCCGTGGGGTGACGTGAACCGGTGGCGGAATGGTGGAAGCGCCTGAAGGATGGCACGGACCAGATCCGAGAGCGGGTGACGTCGCAGCAGGCCGCCATCCGGGCTTCGGCCGAAAAATGGGTGGCGCTCTTCGAACAGGCGCGCCGGCAGGCCGACGCCCCGGCGTCGATCATCGACCCGTTGGGCACCGTGCTCGAAAGCATGCACGGGCAACTCGACCGCCGCGCGAAAGCGGTGTGCATCGGCTTGGTGCGCCAATCGGGCGTGGGACGGTCGAACGTGGACGGCTCTCGCATCACCTATGTTCGACCCGAGGGGCCAGCCCGCGGGCAGATCCGGTTCGGGGACATCTATGGCCATACCACGTCCCTGGCTGCCGGGGTCGCCGCCAGCGGCTTTGCTGCGTGCCTGTACGGCGACCGCATCGCCTTGATGGAAGCTCTTCGATGGAAAGGAGGCGACGCGGGGCTTTTGGTTGCTTCGGTCGGCCTGTTTCGCGCCGACTTCGATCCCCCTCGTCCCGCGTCGGACTCTTCGTCCGGGTGGTCCTTCGGAATCGAGCTGGGCGTAGGCGTGGGGGTTCCGCTGATCAGCGACATTGGCGCGTTCGATCTGCGAGAGCGGGTGGTCGGCAGCGCGATGGTGGCGTCCGAGAGTAAGTCGCTCGAAGCGATTCTAGACAAAGCGCCCGACCGGCGTCTCCTTCGGGCTGCCAGTCAAAGACTGATTCGAAGCAAACGAATGCAGCCGGAATGAGGCCGATACTGGGCTCCGAGGTGGCTCGATGCATGAGGCAGGAGCTCGAAAGAAAAAGGCGCCCACCGGATCTCGCGACTCGATGGGCGCCTGGATTTGGCCGGCGAGGTCCCGCCGGGAGGGATCGGCCTGAACGAATCAGCCCCAGATGAGCCCAGGGCCCGTGTACTGGTGCGGCATGACCCAGCTGTTCCCCGGCAGCATGAGGCTGTCCATGAAGCCCATCAGCAGGCCCTGCAGGAAATGGGGGTCTTGCATCATCGGGGGCATCGCCGGCGGTGCCGGGAAGTGGCAGGGGCAACCCACGTTGGGCCAGGGCATCGGGGTGATGTCCGTCCACGGCGGCATCGGCGTCGGCTGCGGCATCTCCCAGGTCGGCGGCTGGGGAACGATCGGGGGCCTCGGGGTCACGATGGGAGTGCTGTAGTCGCCCGAAAACCGCACCCGATCCTGCACGTGGCCGTCCCCTCGACCGGCGTCCGTGGAGACCGTCACCGAGTTGTGGGTCCGGGTGTTGTAGTAGCGAATGGTGCCGTCGTTTTCACCCTTTCGGATCTCCCAGTCCGACCGGGGGCCTTCCAACTCCACCGAGTCGTCGGAACCCAGCTCGGTCACCTCGACCTGGTTGTGGGTGCCGCGGATGCGGAAGGAGTTGGCACCATGGTCGCCCACGTACTTCACGTTGCGGGCGTGGCCGTCCACCACGTTTCCAGTGGTGCCTCGTCGGTCTCGAATCACCTCTTGCGGCGCCCGCGCGCCCAGGGTGTTGTCATAACCACCGGTGAACTCCAGCCGATCTTTGGTGAAGTTGTCCCACCGGTTCCACTGGTCGGAGTCGACCGTCACCTCGTTGCCGGTCCGCTTGTTGCGCAGCCGGACGGTCCCGTCGAAAAAGGACCCGGTGTCGTCGATCTCCCAGTCCGACCGGGGGCCCTCCAGAACCACCCGGTCGTCGGAACCCAGGTTGTCGATGCTGATGGTGTTGTCCCGTCCGTCGATGATGAACGTGTTGGCGTCCCGGTCTCCGTGAAAGCGAATGTTGTTGCGGGCGCCGTTCACTCGATAGGTGTCGTCGCCCCCGGTGTCCCGGATGGTCCGGGTTATCCCGTATCCGTTGATCGTGGTCATGATGGCTCCTCCTGTGCCCCTGATTTTCGGTGGGACCTGGGTCGGGTTGCGTGAAAAGTAACCGGTCCCGTAAGCGTTCCACGGGGGAGCCGGACGGCGCTGATGTGCGCGTAACCACCTGGAATGAATTGATTTTCGGGGACGAAGCCCCAGCGGGTTCCCAGCTGTTCCCGTCTCGCGAGTCCCCCGGGAAGCCCTGATTCTCCTTTCGGGTGGATCAGGGTTTATGCCAAATGTGCTCCGAGGTGCGCCGGTGCGATTCGACGCAAGCCGGTCTCGGCTTCGACAGCGGCCTTCGGGCCCTCGAACACGGGGCTGAACGGTGCTCCGCGGCCTGCAGGCCTGCGAGTGCTCCAGCGGGCGTGAACGGTGTCCCGCGGCCTGCAGGCCCACGAGTCCGACCAAGCGTGGAGGAGGAAGACGGCTCCCAGATTCCCCGAAACCTCCGAGAGGGGCGCTCTCAGAGGCTCGGGGTTCGGGAATTTGGGGTGACTCGGACGAGACCGAGCGCTTTCGTCAGTAGCGGTACCACTCCGGCTTGAAGGGACCCTCAGCCGGAATGCCCAGATAATCGGCTTGCTCCTTGGTCAGCTTGTCGAGCTTCACGCCCAAGCGGTCCAGGTGCAAAGCTGCGACCTTTTCGTCGAGTCGCTTTGGCAGAACGTAAACCTTCTTTTCGTAATTGCTGTTCCGCGTCCACAACTCGATCTGGGCGAGCACCTGGTTGGTGAACGACGCCGACATGACGAACGACGGGTGACCGGTCGCGCAGCCGAGGTTCATCAGCCGTCCCTGGGCGAGCAGGATCAGCTTCTTGCCGGTCGGCAGCTCGTACAGGTCGACCTGCGGCTTGATCTCGGTCCGCTTGATCTCGGCGTTGTTGTTGAGCCAGCCCACATCGATCTCCAGGTCAAAGTGGCCGATGTTCGAGAGAATGGCTTCGTGCTTCATCACCTTCATGTGCTCCGGACGGATCACGTCTCGGCAGCCGGTCGAGGTAATGAAAATGTCACCCTGAGGAGCCGCATCCTCCATGGTGGTGACCTCGTAGCCTTCCATCGCAGCCTGAAGGGCACAGATCGGGTCGACCTCGGTCACGATGACGCGAGCGCCCTGTCCCTTCATGGCGTCGGCGCAGCCCTTGCCCACGTCGCCGAAGCCAGCGACCACGACCACCTTGCCGGCGATCATCACGTCGGTCGCCCGTTTGAGCCCGTCGAGACCCGACTCCCGGCAGCCGTAGAGGTTGTCGAACTTCGACTTGGTCACCGAGTCGTTCACGTTGATCGCGGGGCACAGCAGGGTGCCTTTCCGCTCCATGTCGTACAGGCGGTGTACGCCGGTGGTGGTCTCTTCCGAAAGACCCCGGATCCTGTCGTCGCCCTTGAAGAACTCGGGGTAGTTCTCGTGCGCGTGCACCGTCAGGTCGCCGCCATCGTCCAGGATCATGTTCGGGGGCTTTCCGCCTTCGAACGCCTTCAGCTGCCGCTCGAGGCAGTCGACGTACTCCTCTTCGGTCTCGCCCTTCCAAGCGAACACGGGAGTTCCAGCCTTGGCGATGGCAGCGGCGGCGTGGTCCTGGGTCGAGTAGATGTTGCAGGAGGTCCACGTCACCTCGGCGCCGAGCTCTTTCAGCGTCTCGATCAGGACCGCGGTCTGGATCGTCATGTGCAGACAGCCCGCGACCCGTGCGCCCTTCAGGGGCTTGTCCTTGCCGAACTCCTCGCGCAGCGCCATCAGGCCCGGCATCTCGTTTTCGGCGATCTCGATTTCCATGCGTCCATAATCGGCCAGGCTCAGGTCCCGGACCTTGTAGGTCTTGCTCTCGTCCATCTGTCTCCTCGTGAATCTGTTTTGCGGGAAAGTCCCAATCCGTATCCGTTTATCCGGAAGGGCGGATGGCCGGACCGTACTCCGCTCCAACGGGAAGTCAACGCCCGATGCACCTCTTCTCGACCGGCGAGACCCGTTGCGGGTTAGACCCGGGTTCGTCGACGCGCAGCGCGGTCTCGAAGGAGGCCGGCCGGCCCCGAGGCATCCCAATCTTCGAGCCCGAAGTTCGGCTGCGAGCCCCGACGCGGTGGGGAGGAAGGATCCGTCTTCACCGGCACATCGGGCCCCGACCGGCCCGACCTGCCCTGCGGGGCTCCGGGCCAGGATGTGCGAGTTCGCACGGCGTTCCCCGCAGGCGCCGGACGGCTCGGGTGCGGAGCTGCCGCAACCTCTTTGGGGTCTCGGGGTTGTCGGGGGCATGGTGCAGGGCAACTGTCGAAACACCGGATGGGCCGGCTGCTGCCTGGCGGGCCTGATGGCGGCCTGCGGGTCCGAGGCCCCGAGTGAGCCGGAAGGGCTGTCCGTCGGCCGGACCGATGCCGGGCCGGGCGACGCAGGAGGGCCCGGGAGCGGAGACCTGGGCTCACCACCCCCCGATCCCCGGCGGGTGCAGCTGAATTCGGGATGGATCGAAGGCCGTCGCCGCCGCGGCGCCCTCGAGTTTGTCGGCATTCCTTACGCCCAGCCCCCCGTGGGCGACCTTCGCTGGCGTCCCCCCCAGAACGTGGAGCCGTGGAACGGCATTCGCTCGGCAAAACAGATGTCGTCACCCTGCGTGCAGGTGACGGGGACCTTCGTTTCCGACGCTCGGCCTGCTGCAGAGCCGTTCGGCAGTGAGGACTGCCTGTATCTCAACGTATGGACTCCGAGCGATCCCCCGCCAGATGGCGGGTGGCCCGTGATGGTCTTCTTGCACGGCGGCGGCAACATCGCCGGGTCGACCCGAGAACCGATCTCGTCCGTCGCTTCGACCGAATCCGATGCACCCCTGTACGACGGAGCCCGTCTCGCGGTCCGGGGCGGAGTCGTGGTGGTCACGCTCAACTATCGGCTGGGGGCTGTTGGCTTTTTGGCCATGCCCGAACTCGACGCCGAGGCAGACACGGGCACGTCGGGTAACTACGGCCTCATGGACCAGATCCGAGCGCTCCGATGGGTCCAAAACAATATCTCTGCGTTCACCGGTGACCCGAGCCGGGTGATGTTGTTCGGCCAGTCCGGCGGAGGTCGAGACACGATCCTTTTGGTGACGAGTCCCCTCACCGACGGTCTGTTTCATGCGGCAGCGGTTCACAGCGCACCGCTGGGAGCACCCACGCAAGAAGGATTGCGCGAACGAGCGGAGGAGCTCGTGGTGGAGATGGGATGCGATGGGCCAAACCGACTGGCCTGCATGCGGCAGGTCTCTGCTGGCGACATGGTCACCTCCGAAGCGTCCACGCCTCTGGGCCTGGCTTCTGCGGCGTTCTTGCCCACGGTGGATGGATGGGTCGTCGTGGATCAGCCTCGCTCGATCATCGCTCGAGGCGAAAAGGAGGTCGTACCGCTCCTTCTTGGCACCCTGGAAGCCGAGTACTCTCACCGCTGGACCGACCTTCGAGCACCGGCCTACTCCGCAGCAGTGCGCGCCATGGTTGGGCCTCGCCTGGCGGATGCGGTTTTGGCTCAATATCCATTGGAACGCTTCGACTCCGCTGGCGAAGCCTTCGTCACCATGATGAGCGACCGAAACGTGACGTGCCCACATCGCGTTTTCGCGCGGATCGCGTCCGCTTCTGGAGTGCCGACCTGGTTGTACCGATTTCGCGAGATCCTGCACCCCGACGTGCGGCTCGGTTTTGGGGCGTACCACAGCTCCGAGCTCCTCTATCTATTTCAGCACATGGACGGCGTCGAGTTCCCGGCCGACCCGGACGATGCCGCGGCAGAAGATGTCATGCTGGGCTACTGGACCCGGTTCGCCGAGACGGCTGACCCGAACGGAGACGGTCGGGCGGCAGACCCGCTCTGGAAGCCGTTTCGCGTCGACGAACCGGCCCACCTATCGATTTCGGCTCGCCCCGAGCTCGGTTGGGATCTGAAAGCCGAGGACTGCGATTTTTGGGATTCACTCAGGTGACGAGCTGCGGCTCAAAAGCTCTCCGACATCTTGCGGTATTTTGAAAAGTGCGTCCTTCGGTACCAGGTCGACCCGCGGCTTCGTTCCCTTGGCGTAGATGAACCCGTCCCCGGCGTCGGCGCCGAGTCGCACGTCCGCCAAGAGGGTGTCGCTGGCGTCGAAGAACCGCAGCCGTCGAAGTGCCGGCTCGAGGCCGAACGCCCGCAGCTGGTCCCGGGTCGGGTTGAGTGTCATGGTGTCTCGACCCCGCAGGTAGGCCAGCCGTCGCACCAATGCCGAAACCCGCCGGTGGAGCACGGCTCGGCCGCTCCCGGCCCGTTGCCAGCGGTCGTCTTCGAGCACGATGTCGAGAGGTTCCTGGCTGGCGTAGCGCACCTCGACCCTCGCGACATCCCGACGGCTGAAGCGAGACAGCACGCGATCTCGAAGTTCGTGGGCCGAAACCTCCATGAGCTCTCGCACCGGATCCGGAAACATCTCGACGGCCGTACCTTCGATCCACGCTACGGGGACCTGCTCCGCCGAGAAGGAACGCTCGGCCAAACTGAGGGTTGCGGTCCTCGTGTAGCCTCCATCCAGCCGCACCTGCAGGACGACCGGCCGCCGCACGAGTCGACCGACCTCGGGGACCGCGCCGGGAAGCTCTTCCGGGGCTTCGAGGCCGTCGGCGAGAAATCGGTCCGCCTCGAGGCGCAGGGTCACGAGGGCCAGGAGCACGCCTGCTTCTCCCGTCTCCACATCCCGCCAGGGTTCTTCGGCTGTCGCACGCACCTTCCACCCGCCACCCTGACGCTGGACCACCCATCCCGTGGTGCTGCCCCGGGTTAGCCGGATCTGTTCGATGGAGTCTTTGGCAACCGGAAAGATGCGAGTCTGTCGAAGAGACTCGAAAGGTTCCGAGAACGGTACCAAGTAGGGTTCGGGAACGCCCCGGACCGGCCCTTGATCAGTTCGAACGAAGACACGTTCGACCAGGGGGTTCGCGCGGCCAATGTCGACTTGGTGAGAGCCGTTTCGGGTTTGGGCCTCGATGCGAACGCGAGGCTTCGACAGGCCCGTCCGATCCAGGTCTTCCGTCGTGGGTTCTTCGAAGACGATACGGTCTGACTCCATCCAAGCGATGCGCTGGCTCAGGCCCTTTGCCTTTTCCAGGTCCGCTGGCCAAGAGATCGGAGTATCGAGCCGCCACCCGAACCTCGGGTCGCGGCTCAAGCTCCAACCGGCCGAGGCAGTGCGCACCGAGATCGAGCGGATGTCTTTGGGTTCAAAGGAAAAGATGCGCCTTTCCTCCGCTCGTCGCTCCAGGCGCTCAGAAAGCGGCGGGCGACGCGAGGTCAGCCACAGCGCACCGGCGATGGCCAAAACGGCCAGGCTGGCCAACAAGATGGCATTTTGCAGACGTGTCATGTCGCTTCCGGGCTCGTTTCTCGTCGTTCTGCGCTCATCGGCGGCGTCTAAGGGCCCAAACGGAGAAGCCGAACCCCAAAATGAGAAGCGGCAAGAGATTCACCGAAAAGAACATGATCCCATAGTGCTGCATTTCGGTCAGGGGCAGGCGATCTCCTTTTCGCTCGTTCGGTCGAATGGTGACCCGGTCTTCTTCGCCCAAAAGCCAGTTCACTGCGTTGACGAATAGGTCGCGGTTCGCGCCCAAGGCGATCATGCGATTGCTCGCGAAATCCGCATCGCCGAACGCCACCACCCGGATCGGTCCTCGGGGTCCCGGTCGACCGAACGGATCGGTCTCGACTGCGACCGCCAAAGGAATGGGGCCTGGCTCGTCTTCCGGATCCAGCTCGAAGGGAGGGGGGCGCCGAGGGTCGACTTCGGCCCAGCTCGTCTGCGGGGTTTGAATCAGGGTGGTCACGTCCGAGGCACCGAGGATCGGCGATATGCTCTGCGCCTGGTGGAAGATCGTGACCTGCCCCTTCAGCGGTCGCGTGATCGGATGGGGCTCGTAGTCGCGGATGACGCCTGTCGCCTCCGAAAAGCCCGCGGCTCGCGCTCGTGGACTGGGCGAGATCACCAGGTTGTGCCCGACATCGACGCCCAGCTCGGCGAGAGGCCCCTCTAGACCGCCGGTGCGGAGAGGTTCCAACAGGGTGACGAGCCGGCCTCCGTTCTTCAAAAACGTTTCGATCCGCTCGAGCTCTGCCTCGATCAGCTCGAGCTCCGGTCGGACGACAACCAGCGCCTCGATCCCCTGGAGGTCTCGCTCCAAGCCGACCGGTTCCACTTCATAACCCTCGGACCGTAGCGCCGCCGTGGCCTCCCCAAAGCCGTCCTCTCGCCGTTTCGCGTCCGGGTCGGGTTCGCGGTGGCCGGTGAGGTAGCCGATCTTTCGCGTCGGCCGCTCCAAAAGCTTCAGCAAGGCATTGGTGATTTCCGCCTCGGTTCCTTCTTCGATCTTGGTGTAGCGCTTCGGGCCTTGGAGGACGATCTTGGGAGACTTGGCGCTCAGTTCATACCTTTCGATGAGCTCTGGCGCTGCGCGATCCGGGTTGATGACCTCCAACGACAGTTGGTCGGTATGCTGGGCGTACAGTCGCAATGTCTCTTCGAGCGAGGAGACTCTCGGGTCCGAGGACTGTAAAAACGCGTAGACTTCGATCGGATCGTCGAGGCGACGCGCTACGTCCATGGACTGAGGTCGAAGGGTAAACAGTTGGTCCCTCGTCAGGTCCCATTCCTTCTTCCAGGAGGCTGCCAGTAGATTGACGACCACGATGGCCGCGAGAACGCCGAGGGTGATGATCCCCTCGAGCAGGAGCAAAGGGGTCGACCGGCCGCGAAACGCCCGGCGCAACGAGGTGCGATCGGTGATCGCGTAGGCGATCAGACCGGCCACTCCGAACGCGAGGTTTCCGAGAGCCAGAGGCAACAAAGCGGGCTCGAGGGCGTAGAGCACCACCCCGAAGGCAACCGCTACACCCCCCAAGACTCCGAATATCAGCCCGAGGGTCGCTGTGATGGACCGCTCGGGGAGCTCGCCTTCGCGCGATGCGAGGTCACCGTTCACCGCCATCGATGGGACTCCACGATACGCTGCGTCCAGACCAGCAGCCCGGCGCTGACCGAGACGAAGTAGACCAAGTCTTCGACGAGCAGGCGTCCCTGCAAGCCTCGCGTCACGTGGCTCACCGGGCTCACGTAGGTCAGGATCTCGGACCAGTCCCCTTCGACTCGGGCAGCCAGAAAGGGCATCACGTAGCCCAGAAGCAACAGGGCGAAGGTGACCAGGGCCGCCAGCAGCTGCGTTTCCGTAGCCGCCGAAGCCAAAAGCCCCAGGGCCGCGAACGTGATGCCCATGAGGGACATGCACAAAAGTGCGCTCCACACCGGATTCCATTCGACGGAGACACCGCTCGATGTTCCATAAATGGAAAGGATGACCGGAAAGACCACCGGAATGAGGGCCATGACCACGATCATCGAAGCGGTGGCGACGAACTTGCCCAAAACGAGCTGCCAAGACGTGATGGGGCAGGTCATGAGCAGTTCGAAGGTGTTCTGGCTCTTCTCCTCGGCGAAAGAACGCATCGTCAGCAGCGGAACGAAGAACAGGAACATCCAGATTCCACTCGAGAACATGGGGGTCAGGATGGAATCGTTGAAATTCAGCTGCTCCAAGAGATCAGGCCGCTGGCGGGAAAGGTAGATCGACGTGGCCTGTTGGTACCGATTCAGCTGAGAGACGAAGACCATGCCCATCAAGAACGCGTAGGCGCCGAAGCCCGCGTAGGCGATGGTTGTGGTGAAGAAGATACCGAGCTCCTTCCGAGCGATGGCCCACAGGTTCGTCACGCGGCCGGCCTCCGGGCAGCCACGGCCAGGGTGGCAAAGGCCCGTTCGAGCGAGCCGTGCTCGGCCTCGATGTCGTCCAGAGCCGCGTCGGCCACGATGTGACCGCCTGCGATCATGATGATGCGCTTGCACACCGCCTCGACCTCACCCAGAATGTGCGTCGACATCAGCACCGTGCGTCGGCGATCTCCACCGAGGGAGCGCAGCAAGGATCGTACCTGTTCGATCTGAATCGGGTCCAAACCGACCGTCGGCTCGTCGAGGATCAGAACGTCGGGGTCTCCGAGCAGGGCCTGGGCCATGCCGACCCGTTGCCGATAGCCCTTCGAGACATTGCGGATCAGGCGGGGCAGTACGTGGGCCACACCGGCCGCTTCCGCGACCCGATCCACCTCTCGGCCCAAATCCTTGCGGCCGATGCCCTTGATCCGGGCGACGAAGCGGAGGTAGCCGCGCACGGTCATGTCCAGGTAGACCGGTGTCAGCTCGGGCAGATAACCGACTCTGCGCTTCACCTCCATCGGCCGGTCGAACACGTCGACGCCGCCGACCTTTGCGGTTCCCTCCGAGGCTGGGATGAAACCGGTCAGGATTCGCATCGTCGTGGACTTTCCGGCGCCGTTCGGTCCGAGAAAGCCGACCACCTCGCCGGGTTCGATTCGAAACGACAGGTCTCGTACCGCCACGTGATCTCGGTAGCGCTTCGTAAGCCCTTCGACCTCGATCATGCCCGTGCATTTCGACCGTCGTTCCCAGCCAGTCAAGCGTCGAGCGCTCCCGGAAGTGGACGCAATTTGACTTGCGAGAGCCTCGGCTCAGGCGGCGGCACGGGCCCGAGCCAGCACCCGGGGGAGCGCGTCGAGCAGGGTTTCCAGGTCGTCCTGCGTGCTGGCCCAACCGAAGCTGAATCGAACCGCCGACAAGGCCGCTTCGGGCCCGTAGCCCATGGCCTCCAAGACGTGACTGGGCTCGAGACTGCCGCTGGAGCAGGCGCTTCCGCTGGACGCCGCGATCCCCTCCAGATCCAGTCCCTGCAGGACCACCTCGGAATCCACGTCCGCGAAGACCGCGGTGGTCACACCCGCCACCCGGGGGGCTGCCGCGCCCACGATCTCGACGCCGGCCAGTTCCTGGAGGGCCTCTTCCAGGCGGGCCTGCAATGCCCTCAGGCGGGCCTGCTCCGCCCCACGTCGTTCGTCGGCCATCCGATGGGCCACTTCCAGGGACACGGCGGCGGCCACGTCCTCGGTTCCCGCCCGCAGGCCGCGTTCCTGCGGTCCGCCGACCAACGCGGGCATCAGGGGCTGGTCCGCCCGGCGCAGCAAGCATCCTGCGCCTTTGAGGCCCCCGAGCTTGTGACCGGACAATACCACCAGATCCGGCTCGGTGGGCAAAGGGAGCCGGCCGGCGGCCTGCACCGCGTCCACGAGCCAACGGGCACCGGACGCCCGCACCCATTCGCCGATGGCGTTCAGATCCGAGCAGACTCCGGTCTCGTTGTTCACCGCCATGGTGGCGACGAGTCCAGTCGGCGTGGTCAAGGCCCGCTTCAGAGCGTCCAGATCCAGGTTGCCCTGGGGATCGACCGGGACCTCCTCCACGTCCACGCCCAACTCTTTGAGCCGGCCGGCGGCCGCTCGAACCGCGGGGTGCTCGACGGCCGACAGAACCAGGCGCTGCGGCCCACCCTTGGGATGGAGCAACGAGCCGAAAAGAGCCAGGTTGTCGGCTTCGGTGCCGCCGCTGGGGAACAGCACCTCACTCGGCTTTCGACCGGTGGCTTCGGCCAACCGGCTTCGAGCGGCCTCCAGGGACTTGCGCGCAGTTTGGCCCGCCCAATGGACCGAAGAGGCGTTTCCGTAGTGACCGGTTGCGGGGTCTGCGAACAGGATGGGGGCCACCGCGTCGCGCACTTCGGGCCGAACCGGCGCGGTGGCGTTGTAGTCTAGGTAGACGCGTCGGCGCATGACTCACATGGGGGGGCGGTCGATCTTTTTCGAGGAATCGACCTTTCGTGCCGGGTCGTTCTTTTCTTTGGCCTCCTTCGAACGACCCGAAGCGCCGTCCCGCGACTCGGCGCGTTTGGGGGAATCTGTCGGCTCGGTCTTTCCGTAGGGACGCCTCGCTTCTTTGGGGTCTTTGGAGGAAACGTCTTTCGCTTTCGAAGACGCGGCGTCACGAGCCTCCGGCTTCTTCGGCTTCTTGCTCTGGCCCTTGTCGACATCCTTGCTGTCGACCTTCTTGGGGTCTTTCGCTTCCGGAGCCTTCGGGGGCTCGGACCGACGGGGAGGACCTTCTTTGGGTTCCCGCTTGGGTCCAGCCGGCGCAGGTTTGGCTTCTTTGGCCTTCGGCGGGGGAGGCTCGACCGCCAGGGACTGGTCCTTTTTCGACAGGATGCGCCGAAAATGGCGGTAGTCCTGGCCGAAGGCCTGAACCACCTGGTTCACGATGGTTCGCCGGAGGTCCACACGGGCGCGCTGTGTGCGGTCCGCCACGGGGATCCGCGCCCCGGCCATGGGACCGTGTCCGCCCGCGGAGCCGTAGTTCCCGCCGGCCACGATGCCGTGCAGGATCCGCCCTGCATTCTTGGACCGGGCCCGAGTCCGCAGAGACAGGAACAGGGACTCCTCGTGCCATCCGACCGAGAGCGCGTGCTTGACCCCTTCGATCTGGAGCAGCCGATCGGCCACTTCGGCACACAGGTCCGGGGTGTAGATTTCGCCCAGATCCGAGACGACCATCGAGCCGTAGATCTTGGCCTGCTGGATGGCTTTGTTGAAGACCCGGAAGTAGTCGATGGGAACCTGCGGATTTTCGATCTCCGACAGCAGGCGGTTGTCGGCCAACGTGAACAGGTAAAGGTACGCGGTGACATCGGCGGGCGACGCATCGCGGGCCAGGTTCATGGTGTCGGACTTGACGCCGTAGAAGAGCGCGGTGGCGATGTTGGTCGGTGGGGTGAGTCCAGAGGCGATGACGAGCTCGGTGACTTTCGTCGATGTGGCCCCATAGGCACCGCCCACGTCGTAGAAGTCCGGTTCCGGTCCCTCGAGTTCTCGGGGAAAGTGGTGGTCGAACACGATGTCCGGGGGCCGCTCCAGCGGAACGCAGTGGTTTCCGACCTCGGGCTGGGTGTCGAGCAGGGCAACCAGGTCGTACTTCTTGAAGTCGCTCCGGCCGGTGCGCTTCATCTTGATTCCGAGGTTTTTGATCATGGCCTTGTTTTCGGCCCGGCCGATGATCCCCCCATAGCCGATCGTCGTTTCCAATCCGGCAAGCTGTTGCATCAGCCAGGTGAGCGCCAGCGCCGAGGCGATGGTGTCCGGATCCGGATAGTCGTGGGTTTGGGCGAGCAGGGTGCTCTTGCCCCGAGCCAACCGCGTTAGCTCTTCGAGCTTTGGGCGGGCTCGGGACGCGCACTCCTCCAATCCCGGAGGCTTCACAGCCCGACGAGCGTGGGATCGGCCCACC
>DAPKRQ010000104.1:0-7021 GCA_031800475.1 Myxococcales bacterium LLY-WYZ-16_1 | reverse complement strand
CCCATCAGACGACCCCCCGGGCCCGCAAGCGATCCACGGCCCGATCCAACTCCACGAACACTGGCATGCCCGACCGGGGCCAGGTCTGCCCCGGCCGCCCCACCACCAGGAGGTCGAGCCCAAACAATCGAGCCCGTCGATGTCGAAACCACTCCCGCACCCATCGTTTCAGTCGATTGCGCACCACCGCCGAACCGACCTTCCGGGACATGGCGAGCCCCAGGCGGGCTGGCCCCTGCCGACTTCGAACGAACAGGTCGAAACCGTCGGCTCGCTCCCGCACACCCCTCCGTCGGACCCCTTTGAAGTCCCGAGGTCGGAGCAGCCGGGCGGCCTTCGGAAGCGCCCTCGGCCCACGCACGGGCAGATCGCTACTTGTGGTAGGTGGTCGGAGCCAAGCGCTTGCGGCCGCGGGCACGCCGACGGGCCAGCACCTTTCGGCCGTTTCCGTCCTGCATGCGCTTGCGAAACCCATGCTTTCGACGGCGGCGAATGTTCGAGGGCTGGAACGTGCGCTTCATGGTCGGACTCCGAGACGCGGGTTCTGAGCCGGCAGCCTGCGAATGTCAAGTCGACCGCACCTGTCCCGAACGCCCCGCGTGCCGAGGAAAAGCCCAACGGATCGAAACACCGCGAGCCACCGACATCCAGGACCGCGGCCCCACCCGTCGAACGCAACGCCCCGAAGTCGGTCCCCCCGGGGACTCGCTCGGCGGGCCCGGTCGATGCCCCTCGGAGAACCTCGGCGTGGCGAACCGGTCCTCTGCAGGAAGCCGGCCGAACGACAAAGGCTTCGGACCGAGAGGACCGAGCGCACGACCGCACAGACCCCGTCGCAACCCGACGCCGTACCGGTTGCGATCGCCGCAGACCGTCGGCTAGCGTCCCCGCCTCGGCCGGGGTCTCCCCGGTCATCTGGGAGCGGGATCGTGCACTGGCCCCAACTTCGTGAAGCCCTTCGACAGCGTCTGAACGACCAAGCCTACGCCACCTGGATCCTCCCGATGACGGTCCTTCGAGACGACGGGCAACAGTTGGTCCTGGGTCTGCCGGACGCCTTCGGCGTCGACTGGGTGACCAACCACTACCTTCACGTCCTCCAAGAGGAGCTCCGATCCCGGGCTCCCCATGTCACCGTTTCCCTTCAGGTGGCCCAGCCCATGGCTGCGGTCGCCGCCTCCAATGGCGCCGCCTCGCCGGCGCCCCCAGCCGATCCCGCGCCCCCGCCGCCCGTCCGACCGGCGCTGTCCGGCATCGACGGGGGAACTTCGGCCGGCGTGCCCAGCATCAGCGAGCGATACACCTTCTCGAACTTCGTGACGGGCCCCTCCAACCAACTCGCCGCAGCTGCGGCCCAGACCGTCGCCGAAAACCCTGGCCGAGCGTACAATCCGCTCTTCGTCTTCGGTCGGGTGGGGCTCGGCAAAACCCACCTCATCCAAGCGGTGGGCCACACGATCTTCCAGAAGACCCCGAACGCCCGCGTGCGCTACCAGACCACGGAGCAGTTCGTGAACGACGTGGTCACGGGCATCCAAAGCAAGCGCATGCCGCAGGTCCGAGCCACCTACCGTTCCTGCGACGCCCTGCTCATCGACGACATTCAATTCATCGCCGGCAAAGAAGCCTCCCAGGACGAGTTCTTTCACACCTTCAATGCCCTGCACGCCGCCCAACGGCAGGTGGTCGTCACCAGCGACAAGCTGCCCCACGAAATCAAGGACCTCGAGGACCGGATCCGCAGCCGATTCCAGTGGGGTCTCATCGTCGACCTTCAGCCTCCGGAGCTGGAAACGCGGATCGCGATCATCCGAAAGAAGGCCGAGACCGACGGAATCCCCCTCAGCGACGACGTGGCCCTGTTCATCGCCCAGTCGGTCCGTTCCAACGTGCGAGAGCTCGAGGGGTGCCTGATCCGGGTGAGCGCTTTCGCCGCCCTCAACAAAGAGCCCCTGTCGATCGACCTCGCGAAGACCGTCCTTCGGGACATCCTGCCGGCAAAGAGCCGCCTGACTTGCGACGGCATCATGCGGGCCGTGGCGGCGCACTTCGACGTCAAGCTGCAGGACATGAAGGGCACCAAGCGGGCCCGGGCCATCGCCTTGCCGCGCCAGATCGCCATGTACCTGTGCCGCAAGCACACCACCGCCTCCTACCCGGAGATCGGGCGGGCGCTCGGCGGCCGGGATCACACCACCGTCATCAACGCCTACCGCCGGATCGGAGAGCGCCTGGACGAACCGGAGCTGCGCCGACATCTCGCCGAAATCGAGGCGGGGCTCCAGGAGGGCTCGTGAAATCAACCCCCCAACATCTTGTGGGCAAGCGCAGGCCTCAACCCAATATCTTGTGGACCAAACCGTGGACGGTTCGTTGGGCTCGGCAGCGGCCCAACCGTCCCCTTTCGGTCCCCAGGGTTCGGGCCCCCACCCTGTGGAGAAAAAAACGAAGGCATGCCGGGCACTTGACCCACCCGTGCACATATTCACAGGCCCCACTACGACGACTGATCAAATCTCATTGAGGATCAGATCCGACCTGCGAGACCCAAAGACGAAGGCCGTCCCATGGAATGTACGATTCAGGTCCCCGACCTCGGTAAAGCGCTTCAGCGCGTGCAGGGCATCGTGGAAAAGAAGACCACCATGCCGATCCTGGCCAACGCCGTTCTGGCCAGCCAGGGGACTGATCAGATCTCCGTCTCGGCCACGGACCTCGAGATCGGGATCACAGGCCGCTATCCAGCCCAGGTCCACACCGAAGGTGCCCTGACTCTCGGAGCCAAAGCCCTGTACGACATCGTCAAGGCCCTTCCCGAAAGTCAGGTCACGCTGAAGCAGACCCCCAACCAGTACGTCGAGATCACCTGCGGCAAGGTGAAGTACCGCCTGGTGGGGCTTCCAGCCGAGAGCTTTCCTGCCCTTCCAAAGTTCGAAGACGTCCCCTTCTTCACATTGGAGCCCAAGAGCTTTCGGACGATGATCGACAAGACCCTTTACGCCGTCTCCACCGATGAAACCCGCTACAACCTCACGGGTGTGTACTGCGAGGGCATGCAGGATGGCCCTGGACTGCGCATGGTGGCGACAGACGGGCACCGACTGGCCATGGTGGAACGCCCGACCGAGCAGGCGCCCCCGATGCAGGAAGGCGTGATCATCCCGCGTAAAGGCATGCAGGAGCTTCGCAAACTCCTCGAAGACGGTGACCTGCCGGGCCGGCTGGGGTTCGTCGAAAACAGCGCGGTGTTTGAAAAAGGCGATGTCACCCTGACCATGCGTTTGGTCGACGGACGCTTTCCCGACTACCAGCAGGTCTTGCCGTCATCGCACACCCGTGAGGTGCGCTTGCCCCGGCAGGCATTCCACCAGGCTCTGAAGCGCACTTCGTTGTTGGCACCCGACAAAGCCCAGGGCGTTCGGCTCGATCTGCAAGCCGGCCTGCTGTGCCTGACCGCCAACAATCCCGACTTGGGCGAGGCGAAAGAGGAAATCGAGGTGGTGTACGACGGCGAGCCTTTGAAGATCGGCTTCAACTTTCGCTACCTGCTCGACGTGCTGGCCACCATGCAGGAAGACGAAGTGGTCTTGCAGCTCAACGACGAGCTCAGCCCCGGTGTCCTGCGCTCGGCCGACGTCTCCGAGTACCTGGCGGTGGTGATGCCGATGCGCATCTGACCCGCCGCATGCGATTTCTGCAGCTGGACGTTCGGAACTTCCGAAACCTCGAGCAAGCCCGCATCGAGTGCGGACCCAATCTGACCGCCGTCATCGGTGAAAACGGGCAGGGCAAGACGAACACCCTCGAAGCCCTCTATTTCGTGGCGGGGCTGCGTCCCCTTCGGAATGTCCAGCGCAAGGCCCTGGTGAGGACCGGGGCGACCGACGCGCGCCTTCAACTTTCGGTTCACCGGGAACGAACCGGTTTGACCCACGAACTCCGGGTGGACATTTCCTCCGGGCGACGGCACCTGTCGAAAGACCACAAAAAAGTCGACACCGCGAGCTTCGTCGGCACGGCCGTCGCCGTGGCGTTCACCCCGGACGATCTGTCCGTCAGCAAAGGGGGACCGGACGGGCGACGTCGCTTTTTGGACCGGGCCATCTTCAACCACCAACCGGCCTACCTCGGTCACGCCCTGCGGTACGGCCGAGCCCTCAAAGAGCGAAACCGGCTGTTGGCCGAAGGAGCCGCCGACGGGGTCCTCGAGGCCTACGACGATGTGGTCGCCGCCGAGGGCGCGGAAATTGCCGTGCGCCGGCATCGATTCGTGGAAGACGTGGTCCCGCAGATCCGGGAGCGCTTCCGGTCCATCGCCGATCCGGCGCCTCCGCTCGAGGTGCGGCTGCGGGCGTCGGTGACGGACTTGGGAGCCACCACGGTGGAAGCCGCCCGCTCCGCCCTTCGACAGGCCCTGTCGGATCGACGGGGTACCGACCGCCGCCGCCGAAAGACCACGGTCGGACCTCACCTGGACGACTTGGAGCTGCTGCTGGACGGCCATCCCGCCCGAGACCGGGCGTCCCAAGGTCAGCATCGGGCCCTGGCTTTGGCTCTCAAATTGGCTGAGCTCACCCATCTGTCACAAAAGCTCGAAGAGCCGCCGGTGCTCTTGCTCGACGACATGTCGAGCGAGCTGGACGATCGTCGTTCCCAGAACCTGTTCGCGTGCGTCCGGGAGATCCGGGGGCAAGTCATCTTGACGAGCACGGCCGGGGTGGAAGCGGTCCGCCGCATTTTGGGCGCGCCTTCCGACCTGGTGGCCTACCGGATGCAAGGGGGCGAGGTATCGCGAATCGCCTTGACCGGGTGAAGCGCCCACCAGAGCGTGCGGCCGTGAGCGACGACGCTTCTCACCGCCGGGTCGAAGACAAGCTCGCCCACATCGAAGCGACCCTGGGGGGCGAGGCCGAGGTGGCCGGAGGCCGGGGTGGAGGCCTCACCTGGGCCGACCTGCGTTTCCTTCCCCGAGCTTTGCCAGAGGTCGACTTGGCCGAGATCGACCTGCGGACCGAAATTTTGGGAAAGCCCATCCGCGCCCCATTCATGATTTCGCCGATGACCGGTGGGATCGCCGAGGGGGGCGAGCTGAATCGCCGGATGGCCCGCGCCGCCGAGGCGATGCAGATCCCGTTCGGCGTGGGCAGCCAGCGGGTGGCGCTCGAGGACCCGTCCCGGGCTTCGGCCTTCGAGGTTCGGTCGGTGGCGCCAACCATCCCGATTTTCGCCAATTTGGGAGCGATCCAACTGACCCGGGGCTACGGTTTGGAACACGCCCTGCGGGCCGTGGACATGGTCGAAGCCGACGGCATCTATCTGCATCTGAATGCGATGCAGGAGGTGGTTCAAGAAGGTGGGGACGTGAACTGGAGCGGCGTTCTGCGGGCCATCGAGTCCCTGTGCAGCGCCATGTCCCGCACGTTGCGTCCGATTCCCGTGTGGGCCCGAGAGGTTGGATTTGGGGTGGCTCGCGACGACGTCCGGCGTCTGCTCGACGCTGGTGTCTCCGGCTTGGACTGCGCAGGGGGTGGCGGAACCAGCTGGACCCGAGTCGAAGGATTGGTCGCCAAGAGCGGCCGGCATCGGCGGTTGGGCGAAGTGTTCGCTTCTTGGGGACTCACCACTCCCGAATCGATCCGAGAGGTGCGCTCCGTCGCTCCGACCGTACCCTTGGCGGCGTCTGGCGGCATCCGCAGCGGCTTGGACATCGCCAAATGCGTCGCGCTCGGCGCCGACGTGGCCGGGCTGGCATCGCCGGTGCTCAAAGCCGCTCAGGTCTCCTCGGAAGCCGTCCTTGAGTTGCTTCAGGATTTGGAGGCGGAGGTGCGGGCCACTTTCTTCGGCATCGGTGCCAAAGACCTGGGCGCCCTCCGGGAGGGACCCCGCTTGTTTTCTTCTCCCGGCTTTGTTTGGAGTCCCTCCGACCCCACGGACCGCTCATGACCTTTACCGGTTTCGAGACCGCGGACTTCGACGCGTTCGCTCCGAAAAAGCGAAAATCGAACGCATACACCCTGGAGCGGCGTCGCGTTCGAGACAAACTGCTGGCCCTCGCCAACGCGCTCACGCCCCGGTTGGAGACTGCGGTGGACGACCTGGAACTGGCGACCACCGAGGATGCGCCGGCGGTGTCGAACGGTCGGTCGGTCGATTCCATGGCGGCCTATTGGGTTCGGCCAGCGCCCGTCCGGGCGGCTTTGGCCCCCCGGCAGTCGACGGACCTGCAGGCCCAGACGATCTTTCAGATCGCCGTTCACCAGCAGCATCCTCACGTCCGAATGGGCGTGACCGACCGCGGTTTCGAACTCGGGTTTCGACTACCGCGAGCGGCAAAGCACGACCGCACCAATGCGTCGCGGAAGCTCCGGCTGGACTGGGCCCACGAAGAATGGGCGGAAGGCACCGCGGGACTCGGCTCCGAGGCACGGTTCGGAAGCTCCGGTGATCTTCGGCGGATCGGAGACTGGACGGCGGAGGGGTTTTCGAAACTGGCCGACGATCTGGATAACGGCGGAGAGCTCGAAGGCATTCAGATCTTCGAACGAAACGACTCCACTGTCGCGACCGCTGAGCTCGTAGATCGAATTGTTCCCCCGGTGAAAGCATGGCTACGGACCCTTCGATTTTTCGCTTGGTCCCCAACCAACGACCACAGCCCAGTACAAGCGGCAGTCGATGAAGCCGTCGCCGAAGACGAGAAGAAGGAAACTCACTCGGAGCTCGGTCCCGGAGATCGGGTAACGATCCTCAGCGGGTTGTTCGCGGGTCGGGCCGGGTACCTCTCGGAAGTGGATGCCAAAGGCCGAGCCAAGGTGATGGTGGGGCCCGTTTCGGTATCCGTGGCAGTCGACGAACTCAAAGGGGCCTCGTGACGTGACCTCCGGGCGATCACGTTTGTTCGTGACCCTGTTGCCGGCCCTCTTGGGAGCTGCAGCAGGATACGGCTACGGTTCTTGGGTGCTCGGCTTGGACGGGGCTTTTCCGCCGCTGTACGGAGCGATGGGTGGGGTGGCCGGGGTCT
>DAPKRQ010000103.1:0-15034 GCA_031800475.1 Myxococcales bacterium LLY-WYZ-16_1 | reverse complement strand
GGGCACCCAGCTGCAGCAGCGCCCGCCCCGCCCGGGCCATCCCATCCGCATCGCCCGGTCGCCATCCCAGCAAGACCTCGACCTCGTCCAGGTTGGGGGTGACCACGGTCGCCCGAGGGATCAGCCGGCGGAAGGCCTCGACCACTGCGTCGCTGGCCAGGCGGTCCCCCGAAGCGGCCACCATCACCGGGTCGACCACCAGGGGCCAGGACCAGCGGGCCACACGGTCCAAAATGAGCTCGATGGTCTCCGGCTCCCCGATCATGCCGGTCTTGACCGCATGAATGGTGAAGTCGTCGGCCAAGGTGTCCACTTGGGCCGCCACGAATTCGGTCGAAACCGGATGGACCGCACGCACCTCCGTGGTCGATTGAGCGGTCAGTGCCGATAGGGCGCTGAGACCGTGAACCCGGTGGGCGGCGAACGTCTTCAGGTCGGCCTGGATCCCCGCCCCACCCCCGGAATCGCTCCCGGCGATGGTCATGGCGCAGGCGCTAGGGGGCTTCGTCGACACGAACGCTTCGATACACCGCCGGCATCGATTTTCGAACCGCTTCCCAGGCCGAGGGCCGAACGACCACGGCGATCAGGGTCAACACCCCCCGCCGTTCGACCAAGACCATCTCACCGACCTGAGAGCCGGTGATCGGGTAGCGGGTCGCCCGATCTCCCAGCATGGCGTTGAGCTGGGGCAGCTCCAAAGGTTGGGGGGGCGTGGGCGCCGAACCGGGGTGCTCCCTTCGCAGCCGGCTGAGGTGGGGGTCCAGGTGCTCGGGCCGCAGACCGATGGCGATCAACATCTTGCCCACCCCATCCGGACCGAACAGGCGCATGCTCAGGCCGTCGGGTGCAGGCTCGGCGGTCCAGCCGGGCGGCGTCGACACGCGCACCCGGGCCGTGGCCGGACCTCGTGGCGTCCGCGCCCGGACCTTCAGCACCCGAACCGTGTGAATCGGAAGGTCACCGGGCCCGGCCATGGCCGAACCACAACGGGCCCCGGGGACTCCGGCCCCGAACATGACGGCGGTCGCAAAAGCGGCTATGTGCGACCGGTGACGCTGAAAGATGTGCTTTTGACGCCCGATGTCCGTCCTCGCTTGCTGAAGGATGCAGAACAGCTGGTGGAAAGTGAAGTCTCGGCGAAATCCGGCATTTCGGGCATGGCGATCAAGGCCGGCTACAAGGCCGTCAAGGCGATCAAGCCGGGCCTGATCCCGGAGGCCTTGAACAACCTGGCCGACCGATTCGTCGAGCGGCTCGAGCCCTTCTTCACGGCATGGACCGAAGCGGGAAAGCCCGGCTCCTTCGGCAGCTACCTGACCGATCGATCGGGCGAGGTGGCGAACGCCTTGCTCGGGGTCACCGATGAGCGGGCCCGCCGTTCATCGGGGACGGTGAAGTCGACCTACGATCGCCTCCGGCCTCAGGGGGAAAAGAACGTGAAAGCCGCGGTCCCCGGCCTGGGTCGCATCGTCGACAAATACGTTCAATAGCATCCGTCCACGGGCTGAGTCCGTTGGCCGCGGCCGACCGGCGGCGGGCCATACCGTTCGGGGCGGTGCGTCCGTCCTCATCGTTCAGCCCTTCTGCAGCCCAGGTCGCCCTGCTTCCACGGTGAACTTGGCCACGGTCTCGATACCGGAATCGGGTCGGGTTACGTCGTCCAGGATCCGGACGGCGGCCGTTGCCTGACCCGGGCGGAGCTCCAGGGTGCAGTAGCCCCGGCCCGCCTGGGCCAGGTGAACGTGGGGATTGTCGGGCCGAAGGGCATCGAGACGGGCCTGACTCGGTCCCTGCGACGCAATGGACGTACCACACAATTCGCTCGAAACGATCGGGCTCTCCGGGTCCGACGGATCTTCTCGCACGTCGGCCGCCACCGCACAGTGTACGTCGCCCCCGATGATGAATGAATCCTCCACAGGGGACCGTCGAAGCGAACGGATCAAGCGTTGCCGCGCCGCGGGGTAGCCGTCCCAACCATCGGTCCAGATTCTGTCGCCCTCTCCCGGCTTTCGGTCGAAAGGAGCGAACACCGTCTGCTGAGCCACCACGTTCCAGGCGGCGCCAGCCTTCTTCAGTCCCCGGTCGAGCCACCCCTCTTGCTCGGCGCCGAGAAAGCTCCGGTCCGGGTCGGAAACCGCTTCGCAGGTCTCGACCAAGTTCCCGCCGCCGAGACCCGGCTTCGGGCAGGCCTGGGGCGTCTTGTGCTGGCGCCCGTCCAGGACGAACAGTTCCGCAAGGCGGCCGAAGCGCAGGGCGTGGTGGATGCGCATGCGCCCGTCCACCGGGCGCAGGGACATGGGCAGAGGCATGTGCTCCCAAAACGCCTGATAGCCGGCCTGGCGGCGAGCCCGAAAGTCGGGCTCGAGCCGCTCGGAGCGCAGGCTCGCGTAGTCGTTCGCCACCTCGTGGTCGTCCCAAGTGAGAACCCACGGCACCGCCCCGTGCAGGGCCTGCAGGTCCGGGTCGGTCTTGTACTGAGCGTGGCGATCCCGGTAGTCCCGAAGCGTCCGCGCCACCGAGCCGCCACCGCTGTGGGCCCGCACCAGGTCTTCGCCCCAGGTCGACTCGTAGATGTAGTCGCCGAGAAACACCATCAGATCCAATTCTTCTTCGAGCAGGTGACGGTGGGCCGCGTAGTAGCCGTGCTCGAAGTGCTGGCAGGAGCCGTAGCCCAGTTTGAGCCGCTCTACCGGCGCGGACGGGTCCGGAAGGGTGCGGGTCCGACCGACCGGGCTGACTTCGGCTCCGGCGAAGAAGCGATAGAAGTAGGTGCGCCCGGGCGACAGGCCCTCCACCTCGGCGTGGACCGAGTGGGCGAGTTCGGGAATGGCAAAGAAGACGCCCTTGCGAACGATCTTTCGAAAGGACTCATCTTCCCCCACTTCCCACCGCACTTGCACCTTGCGATCCGGCATGCCGCCTCCCCGGAGGGGCTCCGGGGCGAGCCGGGTCCACAGCACCGCGCTGGTCGGCCCGATCCAGCCCGACGTCACGCCCAGCTGAAACGGGTGATCGGTGAAGCGCGGCCCGGCCGCCCGCGCCCTGCGGGGCCAGCTCGACCGGGCGCACGCGAGCCCGGCGACGGCTCCCCGGAGCAACCCTCTTCGGTCGACGATCATGGTCGAACGGTACCTGCATTCGGGTGCCCGCGACAGACCGACGGCGGCACCCGCTTGCGAGCACCCAGCGGCCGAAAGGCTCGGCCCCCGACCGGACGCCGAAGGCGGCCCTTCGATCGGGCGCCGAAAGGCTCGGCCCTTCGATCGGGCCCCGAACGCGGCCCGGGCCTCGATGGGATCCCGGATCCGGCCCGCCCGTCCGAGGGGGCCACCGACGGGGCCTCGGCCTTTTCATCGCGGCGTTGGGCGATGGACCCCAACAACACCGCGTGTGTGGCGGAAGCCGCGATGTCGGATCAGCTCCGAAGCATGCCCATCATCGACGCGGTCATGAAGGCGGCCAAGTTTCCGGCGATCATGGCTCGCAGCGCCAGGTTTGCCAGATCCTTGCGACGGTCCGGGGCCAGCGGTCCGAGACCCCCGAGCTGGATGGCGATCGAGGCGAAGTTCGCGAACCCACACAGGGCGTAGACCGCGATCAATTTCGCCCGATCCGAAAGCTCCGCACCCCGGGACGCCAGGCTTTCGTAGGCCACGAACTCGTTGAGCACGGTCTTGAGGCCCATCAGGCTTCCGATCTCGCGGGCTTCAGCCCACGGAACCCCCATCATGTATGCGAGCGGCGCCAGCACCCAGCCCAAAAGCCACTGAAGCGAAAGATCGGGAAATCCGAACCAGCCCCCGACACCGGACAGCACCCCGTTCACCAAGGCCATGAGACCGACGAACGCGATCAGCATGGCCCCCACGTTCAAAGCGAGCTTCAGACCCTCGGATGCGCCGCGGGCCGCCGCGTCGAGCACGTTGACGTCCCTCGGAAGCTCGAGCTTCGGCTCGGACTGGATCCCCTCGGTTTCGGGCACCATGATCTTGGCGACGACCAGGGCTGCCGGGGCGCTCATCAACGAGGCGCTCAGCATGTGGCCCGCCACGTCGGGAAACACGTCGCGAAGCATCCGTACGTAGGCGATCAGGACGCCGCCGGCCACCGTGGCGAAGCCGCTGCTCATCACCACCATCAGCTCGCTCCGGCTCATCCGGGGCAGAAACGGGCGGACCAGCAAGGGTGCTTCGGTCTGCCCCACGAAGATGTTTCCGGCGGCGCACAAGGTCTCGGCACCGCTGGTCTTGAGGGTTCGCTGCATGCTCCAGGCCAGGCCTCGGATCACCGCGCCCATGATGCCGAGGTGGTAGAGGACCGCCATCAGCGACGAAAAGAAGATGATCGAAGGCAGGATGGCGAAAGCGATGGTGGCCCCGACCCCGGCGCTCCCGTCGGCGAGTTTCCCGAACACGGAAGTGGCACCGGTCTCGGCGTAGCCGAGGATCGACTGCACGCCGCCGTTGAGCGCTCCAAATGCGGTCTGGCCCCAGCTCGAACTGACGAACAGCGCCAAGATCAGCTGAAGCGTCAGTCCGCTACCGACCAACCGCCAGTCGATCCGACGCCGGTGCGTGGACATCGACCAGGAGAGGGCGACCAGCAGGACGAGGCCGAAAAGGCTTCGCACCTGGTCCCAACCGAACACCCATGGACCGTATCAGGGTCGGCGTCCGACGAGGTCGGCAAATCGGGACCGACCTGGCCCCGGGCGCAGGCGCCTGACCGCCCGAGCCAAGTCGGCCACTGGCGGCCGCGCCGCCGGCGGGCCGAATCGCAGCGCCTCGTACAAACGAATGGCCCCGAGCGCCTCCGCCCGGGCGCTCGCGGGCAGATCGACCCGTCGAAGGGCCTCGCGAAGTGGCAGCTCGGTGCCCAATCCGAGCCGCCGGCGAAGGCGCATGCCCCAGCGCTGCACCGCCCGGGACGAACGCCGTCGCCAAGCGAGCAGACCCCAGGCGGCGGCTCCCACGCCCGCGACCGCAAAAGCCCCAAAGATGGAAGCGCCCCCCCTCGCCCCGCCGGGCAAGCCCAGGTTCGCGAGCCACGCATCGGCGCCGTCCAGGGCGCCCGACGCCCGCGCCTTCAGTCGGGTCATCAGTTCGCGCCGGCGTCTTTCGTCGAAGTCCAGCACGTGGGTGTACCACAAGCCTTCCAACCAGTCCCAACGATCGAACAGCCAGGCGAAGGGCTTGCCTGCACGGCGGGTGCGGCTCTCGGCCGGCGTGGCGTCCACCCACCGCCAAGCGCCATCGACCCAGGCCTCCACCCAGGCGTGGGCGTCCTGGTTCGTGAACTCGAGCTCCCGAGACCGGCTGTTCCACCATCCTCCGTAGTATCCGGTGACCACCCGAGCCGGGACGCCGGAAAGCCGCAGCAGCGCGGCCAAAGCCCCCGCATACAGCTCGCAATGGCCTTGCTTGGCCTCGAAGAGAAAACGCACCAAGGGATCGGATGCATCTCCGGGCAGGGGTTCGACCGAATAGACGTAGTCTTCTTCGGCGAAATGTTCCAGCACGGCGAGGACTCGGTCTTTCGGGCGATCGATGCCGGCCACCAGACGCGCCGCGAGCTGCTCCACCCGGGGGTCCAGCCCGGCGGGAGTTGCGAGAAATCGCTCCGGGTCTTTCGGCGGGGGCGGGTCGGCCGACTGGGACAGGTCCACCTCGTACCTCACGTCCAGAGGCGCCGCGGGTACCCGGGTGTACCAGGTGCCGTCTGGGTCGCGGAGTGCCCGCCGGACCCCCACCGCCGAAGCGCGGGCGGCCCCGACCAAGACCAACGGATGGGGCTCCCTCCGGGAGACCAGGCGCCTCAAGCGAACCTCGACCCGGGTTCCGCGCCCGGGCGGGACCGAGCTCGGTCGCAGCCCCTCCAAGGGTCTCGCTTCGGAAGAAGACCAGCCCGTTCGTTTAAAACGATCGAGAGCATACAGCCGTGCATAGAGCGCCCCGTCGAGGGGACGGCCGTCTTCGGGGGCCAATCGCACCATCACGGTCCCATCCCGACTCAGCGACAACCCTCCGGTCCGAAGCTCGAGACTCCGGTCGGCCCCGGGCAGCGGCAAGAATGCGCCAACGCTCAAGGCTCGACCGAAGTTGTACCTGGGAAAGAGCGCCGCCACGGCGTAGCCCAGCACCATCAACAGCACCATCGGAGCGGCCAAACCGAATCGAAATCGGGGAGCTGGCAAGCGGGCGAGCTGCCGCACCGCGGCCGGGCCCTGGCCCGCAACTTCGCCCTCGGCCAGAACGTTCGCAGCGGCAAGGGTCCACAGGGCTGCCGGCACGAAGGTGACCACCAGCGGAACGAAGGCGAGCCCCGGGGTGATGGTCGTGGCCATGACCATCAGCACGGCGCAAGCGGCAACCACCACGAAGTCGTCCCGGGCCGAGTTGCGCAAGAGCAGGCGGTTGGCGATACCGAGCATCACGATCAGAAGAACCGCGTCGATCTGGGCCGTTCGCAAGATGGCCAAGGTCATGGCCAGGGCGGCAATGGTCGCGGCGTGGACGGCGACACGCAGGGTCGACGGTTTGGAGCGCAGGAGGAATCCGCTGGTCCCCAACGCCAGGGCGACCAACCCGAGCGCTGCCGTGCGAAGCGTCAACGAGCCGGACATGATGCCGGTCGCTCCCAGGGCCACGGTGGCGGTCAGCGCCATCCGATGGGTCACGGCTACGTTCGCTCCAGGTATCATTGCGGTTGTCCCGAACTGATCTGCCAGCCGCCGGCGCGGTCGACCCGGACCCACATGCCTTCTCGCGGCGGCGCTCCCCCCTCTGGAACGAACCACAGCACGTCGGCGCCTGAGGCTATCTTTCCGGCACCATCCCGTTCCATTCGAGCGAGGTCATCCAGGACCTCGTCGATCCCGATGGAGATCTTTTCACCCGAAACGTGCCCCACCTCGAAGCCTCGGGCGTCCCGGTCTTCGGCCCACGAGGCCGCGAGCTCGAGGGCGCGCTCCAGAGCTTCCGGATCGACGCCGGCCTCGTGGACCACGCCCAACCAGGCGGTGGGACGACCCTCGTGGGCGGTCTCGACCACCACGTCTCTTCCCAGTGCCGCCGTGCGGAGCGCGTGAAGACGCCGCACGACCTCGTCCTCTCGCCGTTCCCGCACGCCGAAGAATTCCACCCCCTCGCCCTGACGGGGTTGAGTTGCTTCGCCGAGCCGCCCGCGCGTCTGGGCCGACAAAGCCGGAGGCAACGGCACCCGGCGGGGTCGGACCCAGGCGTCGCCCACCAGGTCCACGTCGCGCACCTTGTGGAGCAAACCGAACGGGAAGGTGGTCGACAGCTCGCAGGAACCGAGCTCCAAGCGCCCGCGGCGTTCGAGCTGCCGCTCGGTAACCAACTCGGCCCGCTCGCGGATCAGCGCCGGCAATCGGGCTTGCAAGTGGCCCGGGCTCACCCTTCGCCGCAACATCTGCCACAGGTCTCCGTTGCGCTCTTGGACCGTCAGCCCGAACACGGGCGATCGGTCGCTTCCGGTGCGCTCGAACGCGATGACGAAGCGTCCCGTCTCGCCGGCGCGCAACCGATCCAAGGCCCGGATTCGCACCCGGACCGGCGTGACCGCACGCTCCGACAAAACCCCTGACAACACGATCAGGCCCAGGCTGGCTCCGAGCAGCACGAACAAAAGGTTGTTGCCGGCGGTGACTCCCGCCACGCCCAACAGCATGGGAGCCCCGAGGGCAAACCACCCGGCGCGGGTCGGGATCGCACGCCGCCGCGGTCGACTGACCGACCGCCAGGACCGGCGCACTCGGTTCCCGCGGCTCACGACGGCGGCTCGACCTGCTCCAAGCAGGCCCGGAGCAGTCCCTCGGCCGTCTCCCGCTCTCCATCGCCGGACACCACCACCCGGTGGGCGCAGGCGGGCACCGCCATTTCGTACACGTCGTCGGGCACCACGTAGGTTCGGCCTTCCACCAGCGCCCGGGCCCGGGCCGCCCGCGCGAAGGCGAGCATGCCCCGGGTGGACACGCCGATCTCGAAATCGCCGGACGCGCGGGTGGCCTCGACCACCTGGTGCAGGTACGCGGCCACCTCGGTCGACACCCGAACCCGGTCGACCGCCGCATGCAGCTCGGCCAGCTGTGCCTGCTGCAACAGCGGTTGCAAGACCTCTTCGGTCGGAGGGGCGTCGGCGGCCATCAACATCGCCATCTCGGTGTCCGCATCTGGGTACCCCAAGTGGGTGCGCAGCAGAAACCGATCCAGCTGGGATTGAGGCAGCCGGTAGGCGCCGTGGTGATCGCTGGGATTTTGGGTGGCCAAGACGAAGAACGGGCTGGGCAACGGGTGGCTCTTTCCGTCCACCGACACCGAACGCTCGGCCATGGCTTCGAGCAGTCCGCTCTGGGTTCGGGGCGTGGCCCGGTTCAGCTCGTCGGCCAGGACCACGTTGGAAAAGATCGGCCCCGGACGAAAGACCAGTTCCCCCTGCTTTTTGTCCAATACGGGGCCCCCGACGATGTCCGCGGGCAAGAGGTCCGCGGTCATCTGGACCCGGGCGAAGGTGCCTCCCAGAATGCGGGCCAGAGCCCGGGCCAGGGTGGTCTTGCCCACGCCTGGCACGTCTTCCAGCAAGATGTGTCCCCGGGCCAAAATGCCGATCAGGCACAGACGGACCACGTCGTCCTTGCCCTTCAAGACCTGGGAGACATCGCGAACCACCCGTTCGACCGGAAGGGACGCCACGGCGGAAGGGGCCTCGGTCATCGGTCGAATGATGACCCGACCCGGCCCGGCGTTCCAGCCGGAGCCAGGGAATCCGCTTCGATTTGACCCGCCGGCGCCGCTGCCGCGATAAGGGTTTCGTGGGACGTCGGCAGCGACTCGAATTCAAAGCGTCTTGGGCGATTCGGGCTGCCGTCGCGGGCGCGCTGGCCGTGTGGCTGGGGGTCGGAGTCCTGGCGGTCATGCTCGCGGTTTCCCCGGGTCATCTTGTGGCGGTGGCGTTCTTCCTGCTCTTCTTCGCGGGCTTCGCCGCCCATTACGGCGCCATGCGGTACGTACTCGACGAGCACGGCGTGACCGTCCGGGGGGCGACGGAGCGGCAGCACTACCGGTGGGAAGACATCTTGCAGGTCCAGGCGTCGGCGCTGCCCTTGGGGGGTGTGTTGGTCTTCACCCGGACCGGCGTGTTCGTGCTCTCGACCTTCGTCGGCAACCGCAAGCTCCTGATGGACACGATCGTGGCCCGGGCAGGCCTGTTTCCCCAGCTGTCCCGCAGCTGAGCCGTCAGGCGAAGCTGAGCAGAACCCGCGTGAACTCGTCCCGGCGGCGGTCGAAGGGCGCGCCGTCCAGGTGGGAGGCTACCACCAGGTGTGAGATGCCGTCCCGGACCACGCACAGCTGAAGCTGACGGATCCGGTCTTGGGCCGGCGAGGTCACGACCTGCTCACCCAGCAGCGCACCGGTGCCGTCCTGCAGGGTGACCTCACGGGGCTCGTCGAAGGCGCTGGACGGGACGCCCGCTTGCTGGAGCAGCTGGCGCTGAGCGTCCCAGACGGCCCGCGGCGTGGTATTCTCGGGAACCGACTCCGTCGATACCACCACGTTGGGTGCGAAGGCCGACCCGGTCGCGCCAGTCCCGCTCGGGTCCGGCGCGTTCACGAATACATTCGACAGGCCGTAGCCTCCGGGCAGATCGAGGGAAAACGGACCGAACTGGGACCGGGGCATTTCAGCCCTGCTTCGACGCGGCGGCCGCGTTCATCTTGGCCACTTCTTCTGCCAAGTTCTCCTGCTTCTTTTCGATGCCCTCCCCCAAGGCGAAGCGCACGAATCGACGCACCTGGCAGTTTTCACCGGTCTTTCGAACCACCTCGGTCCGAAGATCTTCGATCGACATCTTCGGCTCCTTCACCCAGGCCTGCTCCATCAAGCAGACTTCGGAGAACCACTTCGCGATCTTTCCGTCGACGATCTTGTCGGCGATGTTTTCGGGCTTGCCCTGCTCGATGACTTGCGACTTGAAGATCTCCCGCTCCCGGGCAACGTCCTCTTCGGGCACTTCTTCCCGCCGCAGGTAGACCGGCGCTGCCGCAGCGATGTGCATGGACAGCTCCTTCACGAAAGTCTGGAAGTCTTCGCTTCGAGCGACGAAGTCGGTCTCGCAGTTCACCTCGAGCAGTACGCCCAGCTTCCCGCCGGCGTGGATGTAGCTGTGGACCAAACCCTCGGCCGCCACCCGACCGGCCTTTTTCGAAGCTTCGGACAAGCCCTTTTTGCGCAGCCACTCCACCGCCTTGTCCATGTCGCCATTGGTCTCGACCAAGGCCTTTTTGCAGTCACCGAAGCCGGCCTGCGTTCGGTCCCGCAGGGTCTTCACGTCTTTTGCCGAGATTTCCATCGTTCAGCTCCTCGTCGAGGGCTCCGCCTTCGCTTCGCCGCTCGGGGTCCATTCCGCCGTGGGCCGGGCCACCTTTTCGACCTTCGGGCCGTCCTGAGGGGCCTCGGGGGCCGGGGCCTTCGCCGCCGCCTGGCGGGAGTCGTCCGCCATCTTCTGCTGCTCCGCCAGGGTCTCCTGGTACTTGGCCGTGCCCTCGACGCAGGCATCGGCCATGTTCGCCGTGAACAGCTTGATCGAACGGATGGCGTCGTCGTTGCCCGGAATCACGTAGTCGATGAGGTCCGGGTCGCAGTTTGTGTCGACCACCGCCACCACCGGGATCTGAAGCCGGTTCGCTTCGGCCACCGCAATGTGTTCCTTTTTCGGGTCGACGATGAACAGCGCTCCGGGCAGCCGGGTCATGTCCTTGATGCCGCCCAGAGAACGCATCAGCTTGTCCCGCTCCCGGTTCAGGAACAGGACCTCTTTCTTCGGGAGTTTCTCGAAGGTGCCGTCGGTCTCCATGCGTTCGATGCTGCGCAGTCGCTCGATCGAGCCTTTCACGGTCTTGAAGTTGGTCAAGGTGCCGCCCAGCCACCGGTTGTTCACGAAGAACATGCCAGAACGGGTGGCTTCCTCGGCCACCACTTCTTGGGCCTGCTTTTTGGTCCCTACGAAGAGGACCTTTTCGCCCCGGGAGGTCAGGTTCACGAGAAAGTCGTAGGCGCGTCGCCACAGACCGACGGTCTGCTGCAGGTCGATGATGTAGATGCCGTTGCGGGCTCCGAAGATGTACGGCTTCATCTTCGGGTTCCAGCGCTTGGTCTGGTGCCCGAAGTGAACGCCTGCTTCGAGCATCTGCTTCATGGATACGGTGGACATGGGGACTCCTTTGGGTTCGTTCCTCCGGTCGGTCCCGATTGGGTCCGGCCCCGCCCTCGCCGGCGGAACTCGGAGGGGCCGACCGCTTGGCTGCGGACCCTGGCCCCGGACCGACCGTGTGTTTTTAACCCCCGGGCGCATCCGCCTTCGGAGGGCGGCCGTGGCTACCACGCCCCGCTCAGACCGGCAACCGCAGCCTCACCCCTCGCCCAGGTCGATCTCGCCAACCGGTGAAAACCTGGACACCGCCAGCTGGCCCAGCTCGACCAGACCTCGGCGAAATCCAGAGTCGGCGCCGGCGATGCGGGCCAAATGTCCGTTCGGCAGCCCGTCGACCCACGCCTGGACCGGCTCGAACCC
This sequence comes from Myxococcales bacterium LLY-WYZ-16_1, assembly GCA_031800475.1. Taxonomy (GTDB): domain Bacteria; phylum Myxococcota; class Kuafuiibacteriia; order Kuafuiibacteriales; family Kuafuiibacteriaceae; genus Kuafuiihalomonas; species Kuafuiihalomonas phototrophica. The sequence goes on along the minus strand of DAPKRQ010000103.1, from coordinate 3,439 downwards.
GCCCGGGGGGGGCCCATGTTGCGGATAGGCGACCACCACGTCCGACCACACGGGGTCGGGAGGCGGCAGCTCCCGCGGGTCGGGCGCCACCAGCATCAGGGGGCAGAGGGGGCGGTTGCGGGCCAGGTGAAGCAGGCGAGGACCGCTTTGACCGAGACCGCAAGCCCCGAGCTCGGCGCGCTTTTCGGGCAAGCACGCCACCAGGTGCTCGCGCGCCGACTCCAAGTCCGGGTCCAGCTCCGGAGCCGGCCGCTCCAGATCCAAAGCCCCCGTGCTCGCGCCCACACCCCGGTAGTTGAAACGAAGGGTCGGATGCCCCGCGCGGGTCAGGGCCCAGGCCAGCTCCGCCACCACCGAACTCTCCATGGTGGCTCCGTCCCGGGGAGACGGAGGTGCGATCAGCACGCCCAAGCGCTTTTTGCCACGGTGAAACAGGCCTTCGAGCGGGCCGTCGGGACCGGGAATCACGGTCGCCCGCTCGAGGTACTCGCCCTTGCGAACCACGGCCCCAGCATAACCGGGATCACGGCCACGAGCTTGGGCGGTCGCGTTGAAAACCCGTCTAAACCGTGGGAACGTTCCGCGCCATGACACGGGGTTCGTGCCTCGGGCTGGTCGTCGCCCTCGCGGTCTGGACGATCTTCCCTGCGTCCAGCTACGCCCAATCCACGGAGACGGCGACCACCTCGGCAGCCGCCGAAGAGTTCACCGAGGCGGGTCGCCTGTACTACGAAAACGGCCAGTACCTCGAGGCCCTGCAGGCTTTCGAACGCGCGTACGAGATCGCGCCCTCGGCCCCGCTCGCCTACAACATCGCCCGGACCCACGAGGAGCTGTCGCAGTGGCCCGAGGCGATCGAGTTCTACGAGACCTACCTCGAGATGGAGACTGATCCCCGGGAGCGGGCCGAGGTCCTGGACAAGCTCGAAATCCTGAAAAAGCGGGTCGGGACCGACCCGGACGATCCGCAGGTTCTCTTCGAGGCCCGCATGGAAGCGGGCCGGACCGCGTACCGGCGCGGCGACTACGAAACAGCCATCAGCGAGTTCGCGGCAGCCTTCGAAATCGAGCAGGACAGCGCCGCCCTGTACAACATCGGAAAGAGCTACGAACGACTCGCCCGATACGAGGAAGCCATCGACTACCTGAGCCAGTACCTGGAGCTGGAGCCCGACGCGCCGGATCGGGCCGACGTCGAAGAGACGATCATCCGATTGAGAAAGGCGATCCGGGAACGGTTTCAGGAACTCGCCGTGTCCTCCGAGCCGCCGGGCGCGGACATCTACATCGACGACCGAGAGGAGGGTCTGGTCGGGCAGACGAACTTTCGTTTCAAGCTCACGCCGGGCGAACACACCCTGTACCTGGACCTGAACGGCTACGAGCCGGTCGAGCGCACCTTCACCATGCCCGACGACAAGCCACTGGCCCTGGATTTCGATCTGAAACCGTTGGAGAACGTGGGTGAAGTCCAGATCAACGTGGAGCAGGAAGGGGCGCGCATCTTCATCGACGGGGCCATCGTGGGCCTCAGCCCGTTCACCCAGAAAAAGAAGCTCGAGCAAGGCAGCCACCAGATCCAGGTGGAGCTGCCTGGGTACCAGCGGTACTCCGCATCCTTCGAGGTGGTGAAGGATCAGCTGACCGTACTCGACATCGAGTTGGAGGCGTACAAGACCGGCATCTCCGACAAAGCACTTTCGGGCTGGGGCAACACGCTGCTCATCACCGGCATCCTGGGTGGGACCCTCGGCGTCCTGGCTCCGTTCATCTACCAGGAGTTCGTCTTGGAGCGGCCCTACTTCGAGCAACTCGGGCCGGTGGACACCGGTGGGGGCAACTTCTACCGCGGCCCCTTGCCCGAGGGCGATCCGAACCGGGTCTCGAACTCCGAGTACGACACCCTGCGGGACATTCAGATCGCCTCGGTCATCGCTGGAAGTGTCCTGGCCGCCGGCGGCCTGACGTTCTACTTCGTGAAGTGGTTCCGGAAGAAGCCGCCGGCTCCACCGGGCGCAACCGCCCGCCGCGGCGGACTGCGCATCGACAACTTCGGCCTCGCGCCGACCCCGGGCCAAGGCGCTGCCTTCGGTCTGTCCGGGAGGTTTTGATGAACCTGCGACCTGCGACACGCGCGGCTTGGGCCGCCTTGGCTTTCGGAGCTTCGGCCTGCATCGACGGCATTCCTCCGCCGGAGCTGTTGCCGCAAGGCGAAGTGACCTACGGAAACCGGGTCTACTTGGTGGACCCGACCACGGGCGACCAGGTGTGCACCCGGCTCACCGAGCTGCTCGACGACAGCGCCATCGCCGTGGCCGGCGGGGGCCGGCCCCAGGCCGACACGATGCTGGACCTGGATGGGGTCTATGCCGCCCTGCCCCCCACCGACGGCATCGGGGACCTGACCAACGAGGAGCAGCGGGTCCCCCAAAACTGCTTCGTGCCCATGGCGCCTGGAGAACCCAAGCGGCTCCGGGTCGACCGGCTCGAGACCCCCAATATTTTGTACCAGCTGTGCAAGGACTCGGAGCACTGCATCGAGCCCGATCCCTCGGAAGCCGACCGCAACGACATCTGTCGCGCCGAGGACGACGGATTCTTCGACTGCCCGGTGGTCTCGGTGGGCCGGCAAGACGCCGAGGAGTTTTGCAGCTTCTTGGGTCGCCGCCTGCCCACGGCCATGGAGGCGATCATCATCCGGCAGCAGGCTTGGGCCGCCGAGGCGGGGAGCCAGATCCGACGCCCCGAGGCCTACCGGCGCTTTCCGGGGCCCAACCCGGCCGCCGGCGCCGACTTCTTGAGCTGCCCCGAAGCGCACCTGCTCAACGGCGACTGCGGTCGGCCCCGCCGCCTGCGGTTCGACGGCACCGTGGAGGGGGCCGCCGAACAGGACGTGGTCGAGACCGTCACTTCCACCGGGTCCTTGTTCGACCTGACCGGTCACGTGGCCGAGTGGGTGGTGGACGGGATCCGGGCGGACCAGGGGAGCCGCAGCTTGCCGTGGTTCTGTCTGGGGCCCGTGGACCAGGGCGCGGGGGGCGTGCCGATCTGTCCCGAACCGCCGCCGGGCATGGACCTGGACGGCAACCCCCTGGGGCGCCTTCCCTGCGTGTTCGGCTACTACGACCCCAACGACGTGGACGCCGGATCCCTGGGCCTCGACGAGCCGGTGACCGACGAGTTGGGCTACGGGCTCTATCCGGTGTGCGTCACCTCGCCCACCGGCCGGTTCTCGGGCAGCGGGGGCGCCCTGTTCGGGGGCGGTTGGCGGGACGGGGGCCTGCAGGAGGCCGAAACCTTCGGAATCCGATTCGAGACGAACCTCGACGAGCTGGACTCGATGCGGGCCGAGGCCTACGGGATCCGCTGCGTGGACGACCGGGACGGGGACAACTCGCTGCGGGCCGGGGACCTGCCCCTGTTCGAAGACTTCGACCCG
>DAPKRQ010000102.1:0-27504 GCA_031800475.1 Myxococcales bacterium LLY-WYZ-16_1 | reverse complement strand
ATCGGCCAGGTCTGGGCCCGCACGGCGGACGGGCAGCGAATCCCCGTGGCCGATGCCACCCTGACTGCGGTCTACCGCCGGCCCCGGGTGCGCTCGGTGGTACTCTCGGAGGCGGTCGGACCGGACGGCCGCTTCGAGGTTCGGGTCGAGACTGGCCGACTGACTTTGGTGGCCGAACGTCCCGGCGGCGAGGCGGCGGCCGAAAGTCCGCCCCTGTGGGTCGCCCCGGGGGACCGCCGGACCGATCTCGAGCTCGTCTTCGAGGCCCCGGACTCTGCCGACACGTCCACCGGCGCGGTCGGGGCCTCGGTTTCCGCGGCGGTGGTGGTCGGACGGGTGGTGGATGGGGCTGGTCGTCCGGTGGCTGGCGCCACCGTCCGGGCCCTGGCCGAAGGGGACGGCGGCCCGACAGGCCACGACGGCGTGCGAACCGACAGCGACGGGCGAGGTGGTTTTCGGCTCGAGATCGCCGAGCCGGCCGGTCCGCTGATCCCGGTGCGGGCGCTCCATCCGCGATTCGACCCTTCTCCCGTGACCTGGGTGGAACCTGGCCAACCCGATCCGGTGGTGTTGGAGCTCGGCACGGGCGGCCTCATCGCTGGCACGGTCAGCGGCCCGCCCAGCCTCGAAACCGCCCGGGTCACCTTGGAACCGGGCTCGGAGCGAACGGGTCCCCCCGTTCCCGCACAGACGGTCCCGCTGACGGACGGAGAGGGGTTCTTCGAACTCGGCCCCTTGGCCCCGGGGCGATATCACCTGTTCGCCGAGGGCCCGGGCTACGGCAACGCCCGCGCCCCCCGCATCGAAGTGCTGTCGGGGGTCCGAACGGAGGGCATCGTCCTGCGTCTCGAGCCGGGGGCCCGATTGGAGGGACGGGTGGTCGACGGCGAAACCGGGCTCGGCGTAGCCGGCGCGGCGGTCGTGCTCGGCGATGCGTTTCGGCGCTACCGGGGCCTTCCGGCCCGCATGACCCGGACCGACGCCGAAGGCAGGTGGGCCCTCGACGGCCTCGAACCCATCCGTCGGAGCCTGTATGTGAAGAAGACCGGTTGGGTCCAGCGCCACCTGGCAGGCGTCGACCCGACCCGACGGAGCTGGCTCGAGGTGGAGCTGACCCGGCTGCCGCCCGAAGGCCCCCCCGAAGCCGAGTTCTTCGGCGTCGGGGCCGTGATCGAGTCGGAAGACGGGGTGGTCACCATCCAACGGCTCATGGACGGCTCGGCCGCCGCCGAAGCCGGAGCCCAGGTCGGGGATCGGATCGTGGCGGTGGACGGCGTGCCGGCTTCCGACCTTCGCATGCGGGAGCTGGTGGACCGCCTGCGGGGTCTTCCGGAGAGCACGGTGCAGGTCCAGGTCGCGCGAGAGGGTCAGCCGGTCCCCCAGACCCTGGACATCACCCGGCGACGGGTGCGATTTCGCCGCGACGGCTGAGGTGGTGGCGCTCTGGTGCGCTCCGGGCTGTACTGGGCGGCGGTGTCGGACCTGAACTACCACCACCTCCGCTACTTCTGGACGGTGGCCCGCACGGGCAGCGTGACCCGGGCGGCCGCCGAGCTGCGGGTGTCGCAGTCCGCCATCTCGGTGCAGCTGAAGCAGCTCGAAGAGCAGCTGGGCCACCCCTTGTTCGCCCGCCAGGGACGGAGCCTGGAGCTCACCGAAGCGGGCCGCATCGCCCTCGGCTATGCCGACGCGGTCTTTCGAACCGGCGACGAGCTGGTGCAGACCTTGCGGGGACGGTCGGGCACCGGCCAGCAGATGTTGCGGGTCGGCGCCATCACCACCCTGTCGCGCAACTTTCAGCTCGCCCTGTTGGGCCCGCTGCTCCACCGCGATCCGGTCGAGCTGATCATCCGCTCCGGCCTGATGGAGGACCTGCTCGAGGAGCTGACGAAGCACCGGCTCGACCTGGTGCTGTCGAACCTGCCCGCTCCCCGGGAGGCCCCATCGCAGTGGCAGTCCTTTCTGCTGCGGGAGGAAGCCGCATCCCTGGTGAGCCGGCCCGAGTTGGGCCGGGGCCCCCTTCGCTTCCCCCAGGACCTGGAAGGAGCCCGCATGGTCTTGCCCAGCCTGCACAGCCACCTTCGGCACGGCTTCGACCGGGCGGTGGACCGGGCCGGAGTGAAGCTGCGGGTGGTGGCCGAGGTCGACGACATGACGATGCTGCGGCTGATGGCCCGCGAGAGTCACGCCCTGGCCCTGGTCCCGCCGATCGTGGTCCGCGACGAGCTCGAGCGGGGTGCTCTGGTGGAGCGCTGTCGGATCCCCGAGATCTTCGAGACCTTCTACGCCACGGTGCCGAAGCGCCTGTTCCCAAATCCCCTGGTTCAACAGCTGCTGCACGGTCACGACGGCAGCGCCATCGGATCATCGGAGGATGCCCCCGAGTCCCCCTCGGACGGAACAGTCGAGCCGTGAAGCCGATCCGCGACGACCTCCGAACCCCGCGGTTCGACCCGCGCATGCAGACCGGCCCCTGCCGAGACGACCCGAAGGTGGCTTGCGAGACCGAGCTGAAGGACCGCTTCGAGGGCCGCCGCAAGGCGGTGCGCGACCCGGCGCGGAACCACGGCAACTACGGGCTGTGGGCGCCGTCCGACCGGATCGACGGGTTCTTCGTGGCCGGGGACCAGCGGCTGTACCCACCGGCCGCCGACCTGTTCGCACTGCCGCCGGTGGTGGCGTCGAACCGGACCGACTCGACCCCGATGCCTCCGAAGCAGCGCATCGACGTGGTGTACGTGAACGGAATCGGCACGCCGGCCGCCCAGCAGCTCGAAGACATGCAGGCCACCGCCGACTTCATGTCGGTGAAAGGCGGCTTGCACGCCGAGGTCCGGGGCATCCACAACGGCACCGACGGAGCCGTGCAAGATGTCTTGCAAGCGGCCGGAGACAAGTTCGGAATCGGGCGAAACCGGGCAGTCGACACGCTGAAGGGGGTCGTCCTGGATCGGGTAGCCAGCGGAAAGCCGCTGAACCTGGTCGTGCACAGCCACGGCACGATCATCGCGTCTCGAGCCCTGCGCGAAGCCAAGCTCGCCCTGGTGATGGAACACGGCAAGTCTCGGTCCGAAGCCGAGTCGGCCCTGGCGGACACCGTGCGTGTGATGACCACGGGCAACGCCAGCTGGCGCTTTCCGGACGGTCCGAAATACGTCCACGTCATGAACACCAGGGACCGGGTCACGGTGGGCCTGGGGCTCGGGTCTCATCCCGACGTGAGGCCGCCAAACGGCGGTGGCCTCTTCCGGGCGGGCGGCCGCCTGCTCGCGTGGGCGGGGCGTGGCCTGCGCACCGTCACCGAGGGCGACACCGGACCCACCTACCAGCCGGGCCGAGACAGCCAGTTCGTCGTGTTCGATCGAAAAGTGGGATCCGAAGGAGGCAAGGCCGGCAGCCACAGCTACCGGGCGGCCTATTTGCCCGAGATCCGTTCGCGACTTTCGGAACTCGCCGGTACGCCCGATCGAGGTGGCTTCTTCCTTCCAGCCCACTACCGGACTGGGGCTCCCTCCGAGAAGTCGGCGGTGGGAGCGGTGGCTTGACGGCAAGGGCCTCGGACTTTCGCGGTCCGGTCGAGGGGGCTCTATCCGCCCTCGGCTTTCCGGACGACTTCGCGCGCGGCGAAATCGAGTTGCGGGCCGAAGGTGCGGAAGTCTGGCTTCGGATCGAACCCGTGGGCACCACCGGCCGCGGCCATCAGATTCGGGGGGCTCAGGCCGCCGTGGGTCTGGTGGCCCGAAGCCGGATCTACACTTTTCGCCACCCACCCCGCCCGGGCGTGCTCGAGAAGATCCATGGCGCTGGGCGGCAACTGCCCTCGGGCATTCGGGTGGAGCATCGACCCGACACCGGCGGCCTGTACCTGCGGCGGGACTGGACGTCCCCGCCGGGTTCGCAGAGCCTGGCCGACGACCTGCAGGACCTGGCGGCCCGGAGCCTGGCGTGGCTCGACGAAGTGTTGCCGAGCCTTTTCGGCTGACCGGGTTCGCCCGGAGTGAACGCGCAACCGGAGCCCGGTCCGGGACCCGGATACGAACCGCTCGAAGGCGGCGAAACGCCCGAACCAACCGCCGCCGAAACGCCCGAAATCGCGGACGAATTTCGAATTTCGAAACGGGGCGAAGCGCGAAAAGACACGCAGCGGGAACACCCCAGGAAAGGCCGGGTACCGCTCCGTAACGCTCGGTCTTCCGAGACCGGAAACACGCCTTTCAGGTCGGTTTTCTCCAGGCTGGTACGCCCCTTGCTGATGGGCCCCCCGACGCGGGAGAGCGCATGAGCGAAGAACGAACCGGCCCTCTGGAAACCTTCACCTACGACGAAGACATCACGCGCAAGTTCGCGACCGCCACCCTCATCTGGGGTGTGGTCGGGATGACCGTCGGGCTCCTCATCTCGATGCAGCTGTTCTGGCCACAGCTGAACTTCGGCATCGACTTCTTGACCTTTGGACGGCTCCGGCCCCTGCACACCAACGCGGTCATCTTCGCCTTCGCAGGGAACGCGATCTTCACGGCGGTCTACTACTCGACCCAGCGCCTTCTCAAAGCGCGGATGTTCAGCGACACGCTGAGCCGCATCCACTTTTGGGGCTGGCAGGCGATCATCGTGGCAGCGGCCATCACCCTGCCGCTGGGCATCACCCAGTCCAAAGAATATGCCGAGCTCGAATGGCCGATCGACCTGGCGGTTGCCGCCATCTGGTTGGTGTTCGCATACAACTTCTTCGGGACCCTGGCGAAGCGGCGCGAGCGGCACATGTACGTGGGCTTGTGGTTTTACATCGCAACCATCGTCGCCATCACCTTCCTCTACGTGTTCAACAATCTGGCGCTCCCGGTCAGCTGGACCAAGAGCTACAGCATCTACGCGGGCGTTCAAGATGCTTTCATGCAGTGGTGGTACGGCCACAACGCGGTGGCCTTCTTTTTGACGACGCCGTTCCTCGGCTTGATGTACTATTTTCTACCGAAAGCCGCCAATCGACCGGTGTTTTCGTACCGGCTGTCGATCCTTCACTTTTGGTCCCTGGTTTTCATCTACATCTGGGCTGGACCCCACCACCTGCACTACACGGCGCTGCCCGAGTGGGCGTCGACCCTCGGCATGCTGTTCAGCCTGATGCTGTGGATGCCGTCCTGGGGCGGCATGATCAACGGCTTGTTGACCCTGCGGGGCGCCTGGAACCGGGTGGCAGAGGACCCGATCCTGAAGTTCTTCGTCGTCGGGGTGACGTTCTACGGAATGTCGACCTTCGAGGGACCGATGCTATCGATCAAGCTGGTCAACTCGTTGTCCCATTACACGGATTGGACCATCGCCCACGTACACGCCGGCGCCATGGGGTGGAACGGCTTCATGACCTTCGGCATGCTCTACTGGCTGGCTCCCCGGATCTTTCAGACCAAGCTCTGGAGCAAGAAGTTGGCCGAGGCCCACTTCTGGATCGGGACCTTCGGAATCCTCTTCTACATCGTGCCCATCTACGTCGCCGGCATCACGCAGGGGCTGATGTGGCGTGGCTTCGACGAGACCGGCCGGCTGCTCTACCCGGACTTCGTGGAGACCGTGATGCGGCTGATGCCCATGTACTATCTCCGGAGCTTCGGTGGTGCCATGTACATCTTCGGGGTCCTTCTGGGCGGCTTCAACCTGTTCATGACCCGGCGCAGCGGACCCAAGGTCTACGCCGACGTGACCGACTCGGCCCCAGCGCTCGCCCCGGTGTACACCGGCCCCGTGCCGTCGAAGGACGGCAGCCTGTGGGCGTACTTCAAGCGCATCGAGTGGCACCGAGTCTGGGAGCGGCGTCCGCTCCAATTCACCGTCTGGGTGACGGTTGCCGTGGTGGTCGCGTCGCTGTTCGAGATCGTTCCGACGTTCCTGATCAAGTCGAACGTCCCCACCATCGCATCCGTGCAGCCCTACACTCCGCTGGAACTGTACGGCCGAGACATGTACGTGGCCGAAGGCTGCTACAACTGCCACTCCCAAATGGTGCGACCGATTCGGGCCGAGACCGTACGATTCGGTGAGTACTCCAAGCCCGGCGAGTTCGTGTACGACCACCCGTTCCAGTGGGGCTCGCGCCGCATCGGACCGGACCTGCACCGGGTCGGTGGAAAGTACCCGGACCTGTGGCACGTGCGCCACATGGCGGACCCGACGAGCATGACACCCCGGTCGATCATGCCGCCCTACCCCTGGATGCTCGAAAACGACATCGACTTCGAGTCGATTCGAGCTCGGGTCGACGGCATGGTGACCCTGGGCGTTCCGTACGGGACCGAAGCCCTGTACGCGAAGGAGGTCGCCAAGCAGCAGGCCGACGAAATCGCCGCGAACATCATCGCCCAAGGGGGTCCGGACCTGCACGGCAAGGACATTCTGGCCCTCGTCGCATACCTCCAGCGGCTGGGAACCGACATCGATAAGGCCCCGAAGTGGGACGACGAAGAGCCCGTCGCTCGAAAGGAGTAGACTCGTGCGATTGAGCGAATTGATGAGTCACATGGACATGACCTTCTGGCCTCAGGTAGCCCTGGTCATCTTCATGGGTATTTTCGTCGGCGTGCTGTTCCGGGTCTTCTCGCGAAAGCGCACCGCTGAGTACGAGCGCGCGAAACAGATTCCACTGGCGGACGACGTGGTGACGGGAGAGAGGAAATGAGCAACAAGCCCACCGACGAACTGTTCGATCACACCTTTGACGGAATTCAAGAGTACGACAACCCCATCCCTTCGTGGGTGAACTGGATTCTGCTCGGAACCGTCATCTATTCGGTATTCCATGTGATCTACGTCCAGTTCGGTCCCGGCCAGACCGTGGCCGAGGAATACGCGGCGGCGGTTCGAGCGCACGAGGCCGCGAAACCGGTCGTCACGGAGGCGGAGATGAAGCGAAACGAAGCCACCCTCAGCCAGATGATGGCGAACGCCGAGGACGTGGCGGCGGGTCGCAAATCGTTTGAAACGTATTGCGTGGCGTGTCATGCCGAGCAGGGAGAGGGTCAGATCGGACCGAACCTGACCGACGACTACTGGATCCATGGCGACGGTACGCTGATGGCGATCCGGAGCGTCGTGAAGAAGGGCGTCCTCGAAAAGGGAATGCCGAGCTGGGAGATGCAGCTTTCGCCGGAACAGCTCGACGAAGTGACCGCCTACATCGGCACCCTGCGGGGAACCGACGTGGAGGGCAAAGCCCCCGAGGGCGAGCTCCGAAAGCCGCCCGAGGGCTCGGTCGAGGCGCCGCCCGAAGGCGAGACCGCGTCGCTATGACGCTCCGCTGACGCCCGCCTCGAGCGAGGGAACGGTCTTCGGGCCGGATTGGAGACGAACGATGAGTACCCCCACCGGAGCCACCCATGGGCCGGGTCGATTGGAAAACCTGGTCTCGACCTGGAACAGCGATGGAAGCCGCCGTTGGCTGCGCCCGCGCCTGGCTCCCGGGCGGTTCCTGAACTACCGGAGAATCGTCGGCTGGACCCTGATCCTCTTCTTCTTCGCGGCGCCCCTGATCCCGATCAACGGCAAGCCCATGCTGTTGTTCGACGTTGCAGCCCGTCGATTCCACATGTTCGGGGCCACCTTCCATCCGACCGACTCGGTGCTGCTGATGCTCCTGATGCTCTCGATCTTTTTGGGCATCTTCTGGATCACGGCGGTCCTGGGCCGGGTTTGGTGCGGCTGGGGCTGCCCCCAAACCGTATACATGGAGTTCGTCTTTCGCCCGATCGAGCGCTTCTTCGAGGGCGGTCCCACGGCCCAGCGGGAGCTGGACCGCAAAGGCGGCCTGCCCCTTCGCCGAGTGGCCAAATACCTGACGTTCGGGCTGGTCGGCTTCGTTCTGGCCAACCAGTTCTTGGCCTATTTCGTCGGATGGTCGGACCTCATCGTGTGGATCACCGAACCGCCCTGGGAGCACCTGGGTGGCTTTTCTTTGGTGATGGTGACGACCGGTCTGGTGGTCTTCGACTTCGCTTACTTCCGGGAGCAGATGTGCACCGTAGTGTGCCCCTACGCCCGACTGCAGTCGGTTCTTTTGGATGGAGACTCTTTGGTCGTGGGATACGACCAGCTTCGAGGGGAGCCCCGCGGAAAGCCAAAGTCCCGAACCGCGGAGGGCAAGGCCACGGGGGACTGCATCGACTGCAAAGCCTGCGTCCAAGTCTGCCCCACGGGCATCGACATCCGGGATGGGCTGCAGCTCGAGTGCATCAACTGCACTCAGTGCATCGACGCGTGCGACAGCATCATGAAGAAGGTCGGCAAGCCCACCGGACTGGTTCGGTTGTCGTCGACCCGCAACCTACGCGAGGGAACCCCGCGACGCTTGCTGCGACCGCGCGTACTGGCCTACCCGGTGGCCATCGCCGCTCTTTTGGGTGCCATGGTGCTGACGCTTCACAGCCGTTCCGACGTGGACGTGACGGTTCTGCGGCAGCTGAACGCTCCCTTCGTGGTCGAAAGCGCCGAACGGGTCCGCAACCAGCTGCGGGTGAAGCTCGTGAACCGGGACCGAGAGGCTCAGAAGTTTCACGTCTCGGTGGAGGGCGTCGACGCCGACGTGCTGGTGCCGGTGAACCCAGTGACGGTGCCCCCCGACGGTCAGACGACCACACCGATCTTCGTCACGGCCCCGGCATCGGTCATCGACGGAAGCTGCTCGGTCACCCTCAAGGTCACCGACGAAACCGGCAAATCGTACACCGAAGAGTTCGAGCTCCTCGGCCCCACGGAGGAAGTGCGCCCATGAAGGCTTCCATCACCTGGCCCCTGATCATCGTCGCCTTCTTGGCGCTGTCGGTGGGTGCGAACGTCGCCCTGATCTACTTCGCCAGCACCGACCCGAGCTTCGCCGTCGAGGAGAACTACTACGAGAAGGCCATCCACTGGGACGAAACGGCGGCCCTCCGCGCAGCCAGCGAGCGCCTGGGCTGGGACGTAAAGCTCACGTCCTCGCCTGCCCGGCTCCAGATTCGGCTGTCCGATCGGTCCGACGAGCCGGTCGAGGGCGCTTGGGTCGAGGTGAAGGCGTTTCCGAACATCCGGGCGACCCAAGCCGTCACCGGCGAGCTTCGCGAAACGCGGGCCGGCACCTACGAGCTGGAGGGAAGCTTTCTACCCGCTGGCATCTGGGAAGTTCGCCTCAAAGCCGAACGGGGAGACGAAGTGTTCGTCCAAACCCTCCGAACGGAGATCTTCGCTCCGCGCGGCGCGCGGAAAGATCCATCGACCTCGGATCGAACCTGATGCACGAGCTCCTCGTCACCGTCCTCGTGGCCAGCCTGGTGGGCAGCCTGCACTGCGTGGGCATGTGCGGGCCGCTGGTGGGTTTCGTGGCGGGGGCGTCCGCCCATGGTCCCGGAAGCACGTGGGCCCATGCCGCCTACCACGCAGGCCGCCTGCTGACCTATACGACCCTCGGCGCCGTGGCGGGGTCGGTGGGCGCCGCTTTCGATCTGGCGGGGCAGGCCTCGGGATGGTCGCGGTCGGCCGGCCTGCTGGCCGGGGGACTCATCGTCCTGTGGGGTGGCATCCTCTTGGCGCAGGCGCTCGGGATGCGCGGGCTCCAGGGTCTTCGACTCGAGCCGAAAGCCAGCGCCCGGGGCTGGTTCGGCCAGACCTTGGTGCGCATCGGGCGCAAACCACCGGTGTGGCGGTCCGCTGCCTTGGGCCTGGCGTCGACCCTGCTTCCCTGCGGCTGGCTCTACGGCTTCGCCGTGCTGGCGGCGGGTACCGGCAGCCCGTATGCCGGCGCCGCGGTCATGGCGACCTTCTGGCTCGGGTCCGTCCCGGCGCTGTTGGGCGCAGGCATGGGCATTCGAGCGCTGGCCTCGGCCTTGGGACCTCGCCTGAGCTGGATCATGCCGGCCTTGTTCATCGTGCTGGGCTTGCTGACCGTGGCCCAGCGGGGTGGCTTCGGCCTTTCGGACGGGGCCCCACGGGCCGAGCTGCAGCAGGTGGGCCATGGTGGCGGCTGATCCGCGAACGCCCGAAGGCCGCCAAAGGGACCCCACGGGCCCGACGGCGGTGGCGTGCACCCACTGCGGGCTGCCCGTTCCCGCCGGCCGCGTGAAGCCCGGAACGACCCCGGCGTTCTGCTGCCATGGATGCGAGACGGTCTACCAGATCCTGCACTCCGAAGGCTTCGCTGCGTACTACGACCTGCGGGACAGCCTGCCCGAACCCGCCACCGAAACCGCTTCGTCCAGCTACGCCGAGTACGACGACCCAGCCTTCCTCGAACGGCACGGACAACCGCAGCCCGAGGGCAGGCTGGCTTGCGATCTCTACCTCGAAGGCGTGCACTGCGCGGCCTGCCTGTGGGTGGTGGAAAAGGCCCTGATCCGAGAGCCTGGCGTGGCCGAGGCGCGCCTGAATTTCGCCCGGTCCCGCCTGCGATTGGTCTTCGACCCTACCGTAGCCTCCCTGGCGCGTCTGGCCCGCAGACTCGCGTCATTGGGTTATCCGAGCCACCCGGCCCGGGAGAACGCCGAGAGCGCCTACCGAAGCGAATCCCGTCGACTCCTGGTTCGGATGGGGGTGGCGGGCGCGGTGGCCGGCAACGTGATGCTCCTGGCCTTCGCCCTGTACGGCGGCTGGCTATCCGGCATGGATCCGGTCCACCGGCAGTTCTTCCGCTGGACCAGCCTGGTCGTGACGCTGCCGGCCGTGTCGTACTCCGCGTGGCCGTTCTACCGAAGCGCGTTCAATGGGCTGCGGAGCGGCGTCCTCCACATGGATCTTCCGATCAGCATCGGAATCCTGGCTGGATTCTTCAGTGGAACCTGGCACACGATCACCGGAGTCGGAGACATCTACTTCGACTCGGTCTGCGCCCTGATCTTCTTGCTCCTGGTGGGCCGCCGGCTTCAGCTCCATCAACAGCGTCGCGCCTCCGAAAGCTCGGAGCTTTTGTTCGCCCTGACCCCCAGTTCGGCCCGTCGATTGGACGGGGATGGCGCGGCGGAGCGGGTGCCGCTCGAGGCGCTTCGTCCCGGCGACCGTCTCGAGGTGCACCCGGGGGAACGAATCCCGACGGACGGCGTGGTCGAGGCCGGCCGGTCATCGGTGGACCAATCGCTCCTTTCGGGCGAAAGCGTCCCGGTCTCGATCCGCGAGGGCGACGAAGTCTGGGGCGGCACCACGAACTTGGTGGACAGGCTCGTGGTCCGGGCCACCCAGACCGTGGAAGCCTCCCGAGTGGGCCACATCGCCGCCATGGTCTCCGAGGCGTCGGGGACCAAAGCCCCGGTGGTGCAGCTCGCCGACCGGGTGGCGGGGTGGTTCGTGGCCGCGGTGCTCGTGTTGGCGGGCATGACCTACGCCGTGTGGTCGTGGCTCGACCCGGCCCACGCCGTCGACCACACCGTGGCGCTGCTGGTGGTCAGTTGCCCATGTGCCCTGGGGCTCGCCACCCCGCTGGCCATGACCGCGGCCATCGGCAAGGCGGCCCGAGAGGGGATCCTGGCTCGCTCCGGCGCCGCCCTCGAACACCTGGGTCGCTTGAAGGGAGCTCGGCTGTTCCTGGACAAGACCGGAACCCTCACCTACGGCCGCATGCGGGTCGTGGCGTTCGAGGGCGACCGGGGTGTGTTGCCTGCGGTGTTTGCCGCCGAGACCGGAACCTCGCACCCGGTGGGCCGAGCTCTGTTGGACCACGCCCGAGAGCAGAGCCCCGAGCGTTGGGTGCGGACCGAGTTCGAGTCGATCGAAGGGGGCATTCGAGCTGTCGTGCACCCCGCAGACGGAGCCGCCCCCGAGGCCGAGGGCACCTCGATCGTACTGGGCGCTCCCCGGGCCGTCCTGCAGCATGCACTGGCACCCTCGGACCTGGACGAGGAGGTGCGGCGCTGGACCCGGGAAGCCTGGACGCCGGTCTGGCTCGCCATCGGGGGACGGGTCCGGGCCCGATTCGCCGTGGCCGACCAGGTACGTCCGGAGGCCCGCTCCGCCCTTCGCCGACTGGCGGCACGAGGACTGAAACCCTTCATCCTTTCGGGAGACCACCCGGAGGTGGTCCGCGCCATCGGGCGCCAACTGGGGTTGCCCGCCGAGCACTGCACCGGAGGCCTGTCACCCGAAGACAAATGGGAACGGGTTCGAGCGCACCGCGGTCGCGTGATCATGGTCGGCGATGGCGTCAACGACGCAGCAGCCATCGCTGCCGCCGACGTGGGCATCGCGGTACACGGGGGCGCCGAGACCTGTTTCGCCGCTGCCGACGTATTCTTGTCCAAGCCGGGCATCGGAAGCCTCGAAACCCTTCTTCTGGGCTCTCGCCGAACGGTGCGAACCATTCGCACGAACATCGGTTTTTCCCTCGCCTACAACCTGGTCGGCGCCACCTTGGCGATGGCCGGCCTTCTGAACCCACTGGTGGCCGCGGTCATGATGCCCGCGAGCTCGCTGGTGGTGGTCACCAACTCGTTCCGGTTTCGATTCCAAAAGAACGAAGCCCGAACCCGCAGCCGGCGGGTCGAAAGACCCGGGGTCCCGTACCCGATCTGAAAGGAGAACATCTCATGTCCGTATTGTTTGTCGTCGTACCCCTCGCCCTTTTCATCGCCTTTGCCTCGGTGATGGCGTTCGTGTGGTCGGTTCAGAGCGGACAGCTCGACGACCTGGACAGCCCCGCCATTCGCATGCTCCACGACGAAGCGCCCCAGGCCCGAACGGACCGCGAGGCTTCGTCCGAAGAGCAAGCAGCCTGAGGCGCACCGGGTCCGCTTTCGGGTGGGCCGAGTCGAACCTCCGGGGGCCGCCGCTGTTCGGCTCCCGGGCCGCACCTGCTGGGTCGTCCGCGCGCTCGGCCCGCTGTCGAGCGCCAAAGCCCGAGTAACCGGCAGCCCGGTCGCCCGTTCGGCCCGCGAGCAGGCGAGACGGGGAGCGACAAATCGGCTATCGTGGACCCGTGATCGGTGCGCGATGGATGGGCCGGGTGGCGGGCCTGGTCGGCTGGGTGCTCTTGGGCGGGGGCGCGGTCGCTCTGTATGGTTACGGGCGCTCGCAGGTGATCGAAGAGATCTATCGAGAAAAACTCCAGGATCTGGTCCGCGAGCACCAAGCCCTGCGGGACCGCTACGACGCCGCAGTGGCCCAGACCGCCGTGACCGAGATTCGGGTGGGTCCCGAGCAGGTGGCCCTGGTCCTGCGCGGCATCGATGGCGTCCTGCGCGAGGTCGACACGGACCTGGACCCGCGGGGCGAGATCCATGTGGACTACGTGGTGGTGGATGGACGTCTCTTCATTCGCCGGATCTACGACGAACGCACGCCGCCGAATCGGGCCCAGATTCTTGATCCCCGCCTGGCGCACATCGACTGGAACGGAAAAGCCGATCGGGGCCTTTCGGTGTATCGGGGCAACCTGTCCCAGGGACGCTGGGTGGTTTCGAGCAGCGGCAACGGCGCCCTCGACTTGGAAAAGGTGGAGGGTCCACCCCCGCAGCTTTCGCCCCCTCCCGCGGTGCGGGACTTCAAAGAGCTCGAGCGACAACTCGACGACCGAGTCGCCCGAGTCTCCCCGATAGAGATCCTGAAGCGTTGGGTCGCCGAGCTCTGAGCCGGGCTCGCCGTTCAGCGCGCCTCCAGCAACCGGTCGGCAACCTCTTCGAGCGGTATGACGGCCTGCGCTGCCCCAAGCTGAACGGCGGCCTTCGGCATGCCGAAGACGACCGAGCTTTCTTCATCTTGGGCAAGGGTCTTGGCGCCCATTCGCCGGAGCGCCAACAGTCCTCGGGCGCCATCGTCACCCATTCCCGTCAAAAGAACCGCCACGCAGTTTTCGGGACTTGCCTTGGCCAACGACTCGAACATCACGTCCACGGACGGTCGATGCCGATTCACCGCTGGCCCACCGTCGAGTCGCGCCACGAACCGAGCTCCGCTCTTGACCACGACCAAATGGCGATCGCCAGGGGCCACGTACACGTGCCCAGGTCGAAGCTCTTCCCCCTCCTCCGCCTCTTTGACCCGAACCGAGGTCGCTGCATTCAAGCTTTTCGCGAACATCCGACTGAAGTGCGACGGAATGTGCTGGGTGACCACCGTAGCCGGCGCATCCGCCGGAAACTGAGCCAACACCTGCCGGATCGCTTCGGTCCCGCCGGTGGAGGCCCCGATGGCTACCAGTCCGTGCGTCAGCCGCAGCGAAGATCGCTTTTTGGGAGCCACCGCGGAACGAAGAGCGCTGACGCGGGCCTTGGAGGCACCGCGCAATTTGGCCAAGATCTCTTCGCGCAGGTCAGCGAAGGTGTGGGCCAGATCTTCTTTGGGCTTGGTCACCACATCGACCGCCCCGAGTTCGAGCGCCCGCATCGCCACCTCGCCTCCTTTTTCGGTCAAAGACGACAGCATGACGACCGGCATCGGACGAAGCCGCATCAGGTTCTGGAGAAAGGCAAGTCCGTCCATCTTGGGCATTTCCACGTCCAGGGTGAGCACGTCGGGATTCAGTCGCTTGATCAACTCTCGCGCCTCGTAGGGGTCGCGTGCAGCACCTACCAGCTGGAATTCCGAACTTCCCTTCAAAATCTCCTTCATCAACGACCGGATCAAGGCGGAATCGTCGACAGCCAGCACCTTCACGGGCATTTCAAATCCTCCGAAAAATCGTGCCGCCTTCGGACCGAAGCCGAGGATGGTTTCCCAACCGAGACTCGGAGTGCCCGAGGAACAAGCATCCTCCGACTCGCAAGCGCTCCACCAGTCGATCGACGAGTCGAGCCTGCGACGCCGGGTCGAAATAGATGAGTACGTTGCGGCAGAAGATGGCGTCGTAGGGGTCCGCGTCAGGCCAAGATTCACTCAAGTTGAGGCGCTGAAATCGTGCGGCCTTTGCGACGTCGGGTCGTACGCGCATCCATCCCTCGTTGGGGCCGGTCCCTTTCTGAAACGCAGCCTTCCATGCTGCCCGCGGCCAGCGCTCCTGGGTCCGAAAAACGAGTCGCCTGGCCTTCGCGAGGATCTCGGAGTCGATGTCCGTCGCCCACAGCTCGACCGGAGCGCGGACGGCATGTGCGACCGAGAGGATGCTCGCCGGCTCTTCTCCACTCGAACACGCAGCTGACCAGACGCGCACCGGAGAAGACCGATGTGGTTCCCGCAACATCCGGTCTTCCATGAATTCGAAGTGCTGCGGCTCCCGGTACAGACTCGTCACGTTGGTCGTCAACGCGCTCACGAAGGCCTCGTCGTCGGCAATGGAGCCTCCTTGCAGCCGAGCCCGAAACTGCGAGAAGTCCGACAAGCCCTTCTTCCGCATCAGGGGAGCCAGGCGATTGATCACCAGGTCCTTCTTTTCTGAAGACAGATGGATCCCGATCCTTCGGCGAGCCTCCGCCTGCACCCACTCGAAATCGGCTGGCGAGAATTCGAAGTTCGTACTCATCCTGATGTAGCGCCCCACAGGCGTGCGGACGAGCGAACCTCGTTCATCCGCCCGCCTTTGTCAGAATTCGGTCCAGTGCTCGTCCGAGGCCGGCGCCCCGGCCGAAGGTCCAGCGGCGGCCACGGCGGGCTGCACTGTCTTGGACTCGGTCGCAGAAGCAGCCGGCTTCGAGCGGGGCGAAGCCGCAGGGGCTTCGCGCGCGGGGCGAGAGAGCTTTCCGTTGGACTCACCTTCACCCTCTTGCCGTTCTCCGGTCTGGAAGTACGCCACGAGGTCCTTCAGCTGGGTGGCCTCGTCGCTGAGCGACATGCTGGCAGCCGCAGCCTCCTCCACGAGACCCGCATTCTGTTGCGTCGCCGAGTCCATCTGGGTGACGGCCTGATTCACCTGCTCGATGGCGGTGGCTTGGTCGTCGCTCGCAGCCGAAATCTCCGCCACGATGTCGCTGACCTTCTTCACACTGCCCACGATGTTGCGCAGCGTCTCGCCCGACGCATCGACCAGGCGACAGCCCTCGTCCACCTTCTCGCCGCTGTCTTTGATCAGCGCCTTGATTTCTTTCGCAGCGGTCGCGCTGCGCTGAGCCAGGTTTCGGACCTCGGTCGCCACCACCGCGAAGCCCCGGCCCTGCTCACCGGCCCGGGCCGCTTCCACCGCGGCGTTCAGCGCCAGCAGGTTGGTCTGGAAGGCGATCTCGTCGATCACGCCGATGATATCGGCGATCTTCTTGCTGGCCTCGGCAATGGCCTGCATGGCGTCGACGGCATTCGAAACGACCTCGCCTCCCTCCTCGGCTTGGTTTCGTGCCCCGGAGGCCAACTGGTTGGCCTCTCGGGCGTTGTTGGCGTTCTGTCGGACGGTGCCCGTGAGTTCCTCGACGGTCGCGGCGGTTTCTTCGAGGGCGGCTGCCTGCCCCTGGGTCCGCGTACTCAGGTCATTGTTGCCGGCGCTGATCTGGGTCGACCCCTCGGAAATCGCGCTCGCCGCCGTCCGAATCCGGTCGACCACGCCCCGAAGATTCGTGGCGGTGGCGTTGAAGGCCGCCGAGATCTCGGCGAACTCACCACGATACGCCTCGGACATGGCCGCCACCAGGTTGCCCGATGCGATGGCCCCTAGGTTCTCCTTCAACTCCTTCACCGGCGTGACCACTTGATCGAGGAGCGCATTGACGCCGACGCCCACCTCTTTGACGAATCCGTCCCAGCCCTCCACGTCGAGCCGTGCATCGAGCTGGCCCGCCGATGCCTCGTCGATCAAACTCTTGATCTGATCCTCGGCTTTGCGGAGCAGGGTCACGTCGTCCCACTCCATGGTGTTGCCCACGTAGTTCCCTTCTTTGTCGGTCACCGCAGAAACCGTGATCGCGAACTTCAGCGGCCCCACCGTGATCGTGGTGCTGTGCGGAAGGTTTCTCCGGTCGGCGAGCATCCCTCGCTGGTGGGCCGGGTCCTTGTGAAAGATGTCGATGCACGTGCCGACCAACCCATCGGCGCGAAACCCGGGAAAGGTCTCCCGAAGCACGGCCTCGTTGGCTCGCATGAGCTCCTGGGTCGACTTGTTGGCGTATGTGATCACGAGGTCGCGGTCGATCAACATGAATGCCTTGTTGGCGTTGTCGAGGGCCGACTCGAGCACCGCGGAGCGCTTCTCGGCCTCTCGGCGCTCTTGTTCCCTGGCCATGCGCTCGAGCGTTCGCGTGAGACCGCCGCTCAGCTCTTCCAAGATCCGTCGCCGAGACGGAGACAATACCAAGGACCGGGTACTGAAGAAGTCGACAGTCCCCACCACCTCACCTTGCCATACGACCGGAAAGGCAAAGCCCGACTTCACCCCGGCCCGCTCCGCCGGTTCACGCCGGGGGCAGTCCCTGACCTGGCCCAGATCTTCGACCTCTACCAGGCCCTTTTGGCTCCAGGCCCTGCCGTCGATACCGGCGCCCTCTCGAAACTCGGCGCGCTCCGAGGCGGCACGGAACTCCGAGCTGACGCTGCCGCTGTCCATGTCGAAAACGAGGGCCCTTTTCTCCCGGTCGAGGCGCCAAAACGAGCCGTAGGCCCAGTCGAAGGCGCTTCGGATCTCATTCAGCACGGTGGTGACGGCCGATTCGAAATCCTCGCTCTCCTCCACCGCGGCCAGGACCGTCTGCAGCGTCTGCAGGTCGGTGACTTCCGCTTCGAGCTCGGACCGCCGAAGCCGATCGATGTACGCGTTGGACAGCCCAACCACGAAAGTCTCTTGGGCCTTCACTTGGGTTGGCGTGAATGAACCCGAGCTGCGCCGGAACTCGAACGCCCCTACCCGCTGGCCGAACGCCTCGACCGGCACGCAAACGACGGCCCCGTCTCTTTGGGTCTGCCCTCGATTCCACGCCTCGACTGCGGGCTCCCGGTCCTGGCGGTGCAGCACTCGGTTCGCATCTCGTTCAGCATCGACCTGTCCGACCGACTGGAGCACGCCTTGCCCGTGCAACTCCGCCCAAGCAATGGCCGAGTCGAAGCCCAAAGGCTTTCGGACCAGCTCCAAGGAGGCGCGGACCGCTTCGGACAGAGCGTTCTCCCGGCGAAAGGCGCGCGCAGCCTCGTCCGTCGGGACTCGAGGTGCGCGGGGGGTGCGTTTGGTGGGGGCTTTCTTGGTCATCAGGTTCTCCGATTCACAGATTCAAGAGTCGATCGATATCGAGCAGGATCACCATTCGGTCCTGGACCGAGGCGACGCCAGAGATGAAGTCGGTGTGAGCCATGGAGTCGAGTTCGGGCGGCGGCTCGATCTGGGTGTCCAGCAGGTGGTGCACGTCGTTCACGGCGTCGACCACCACGCCCATGATCCGCTCCTTTTCCGCACCGACGACCTTCAAGACGATGACGACGGTGGTCGGAACATACTCGATGTCCATCACGCCGAAGCGCTCGCGGAGGTCGATGATCGGAATGATCGTCCCCCGCAGGTTGATGATCCCCTTCACGTGGGGCGGCGCGTTCGGAAGCTGCGTTCCAGCTTCCCATCCGCGGATTTCCTGCACGCGCAAGATGTCGACCGCGTACTCCTCGGAGCCGACGCGGAACGCCAGAAACTGCCGATTTTGCTCCGCCCCCGCGGACTGCAGCTGCACTGCTTCAGACATGAACTCGTTCTCCCTCGGCGACACCGGCCGAGCGGCGGGCCACCAGCTCGCTGATCTCCAGAATCAGGGCGACCCGTCCGTCGCCCAAAATGGTGGCGCCCGCGATGCCGGGCACCCGCTGGTAGTTGTCTTCGAGGCTCTTCACCACCACCTGCTGCTGCCCGAGCAGCTCGTCCACCACCAGGGCAGACTTGCGGCCATCCAGGTCCACGATCACCACCAGCTCGGCTCTTTGCCGGACTCCCAGATCGAACAACTCGGACAAATGCAGAATCGGTACGTGCCGATCTCTGAGATGGAGCACTTCGGCCTCTCCACCCGTGAGGGTGCGGATTCGGTCCGGCGAAACTTGAACCGACTCCGAAATGGACAAGAGAGGTACCACGAAGATCTGGTCCCGCACCCGAACCAGCTGGCCATCCACGATGGCCAGCGTAAGCGGAAGCTTCAAGAAGAACGCCGTGCCCTCACCGGGTCGCGAGCGGACTTCGAGCGATCCACCCATGGCCTGAATGTTCTTTCGAACCACATCCAGTCCGACGCCCCGTCCAGAAACGTCGCTCACGGAATCCGCCGTGGAGAATCCCGGCTCGAACAGAAGCTCTTGGATCTCTTGGGTAGACAGCTGCGCCGTCGGGCTCACGACCCCCCGATCTCGCGCTTTTCGCAGAACCTTTTCCGGATCGATTCCTCGGCCGTCGTCGCGGACTTCGATGACGATCTTGTCGCCTTGGTGGGATGCCTCGAGCTTCAGCTTCCCGGTCGGGTCCTTGCCGGCGGCGGCCCGATCGTCGGGACCCTCGAGTCCATGATCGACCGCGTTCCGCACCAGATGCGTCAAGGGATCCGTCAGTCGCTCGATCAGCGTCTTGTCCAGCTCGGTCGCCTCTCCGGCAAGCTCCAAGTGAACGCGCTTGTCCAGCTTGTCGCCCAGATCGCGAACCATTCGTGGGTATCTACTGAACAGAAAGCGCATGGGAACCATGCGGATGCGCATCACGTTGTCCTGAAGTTCTCGGGTGTTTCGCTCGAGCTCGGTGAGACCAGACAGCAGCCTTTCTCGCGACTCTGCGTCCTCCCTTCGGCCGAGCTGGGCCAGCATGGCTTGGTTGATGACCAGTTCACCAACCAGGTTCATCAGCTCGTCGATCTTCTCGGTCTGGACCCGGATCGAACCGGCGGACAGACCTGAAGAAGACTGCGTATTGCTCTGCTCCCGGACCTCGGCGATCGGCTCGATCGCAAGATCGCAGTCCATTTCGATCCAGGCGAATACCTCTCGTATCTGTTCGTGGGGCCGAGGCTCGGTCGTAGTCAGCTCCCAGGCCGCGTGACATTCGTTGGGATCGAGTTCGGCCAGAGATGGGAGCTGGCCGAGATCGAGTCGAGGCTCGAAGGGCACCACACGCTGCAGCTCTTCGAGCGTACGCAGCGGGTCGTTGCCGCTCGACATCACTTCTCGGTAGGGGGTGAACCGGATCTTGTAGCGGCTTTGGGTCGCTCCCGGGGCGGTCGCGCGATCGCCTTCCGAGGCCGCCGGTTCCGACAGCTGACCCACCAGCGTCCCGACCCGACCCAGATCATAGAGCTTTCCGTTCTTTTCCGCCTCCAGGATTGCGCGAAGCTCGTCCACCAGCTCGAGCAGAGTCCCGACGGCGACTCCCGAAAGCACGACCCGACCCTCGCGAACCCGATCCAGGTAGGTCTCGACTTCGTGCGCGACGCCCACCACCTGCTGGAATCCGACGGTGGGAGCTCCTCCCTTGATCGAATGGATCGCCCGGAACACTGCGTGGACCGAATCCATGTCCTGGGGCGCTTCCTGCAGATGCAGAAGGCAGCTTTCCATGGTGGCGAGACCTTCTTCGCTCTCGACCAGAAAAGCCTCCCGAAGCTGAGCGAGAAACTCGGAGTTCACGCCGCGCCTCCCCCGATGATCGGCGCCAGGTCTTGGGCTCCGACCACCTCGAGAGCGTCCTGCAGGATCGGGCAGGGCCCCGCGAGCTCGAAGCCCACCTCGCGGCGGCGAGCCTCTGTGGCGGCGGCGATGATGAGCTGAAGGCCTGCGAAGTCGAGCTTTCCCACCTCGGTCACATCGAGCCGAACGGAGCCGGCCTCCAAGGCATGGCAGAGGGCTTCATGAAGCTCTTTCAGTCGGCCAGCACGCAGGACCGATGGGGCAGACAGCTCGGTTTGCATTTCTTCTTCCGCTCAGAGGACCTTGTCGACCGTGGAGATCAGCTTCTCGGGATCGAATGGCTTCGTGATCCAGCCGGTTGCGCCAGCCTTCCGACCTTCTTGCTTCTTTTCGTTGGAACCTTCGGTTGTCAGCATCAGGATCGGCGTGAAGCGAAATCTCTCGATCTTGCGAAGCTCCGAGACGAGCTGGATTCCGTTCATGTTTGGCATGTTGACGTCGGTCAGCACGAGGTCGAGCTCCGCCTGTCGAGCGGCAGCCAACGCCTCTGCACCGTCTTGGGCCAAGATCACCTGATGCCCGTGCTGCTTGAGGGTGGTCTCCACCAACATGCGCATGGAGGGGGAATCGTCGACTGCGAGTACGGTTGCCACCGTCCCCACCCATCGGACGGCGTCGTCCGAGATTGAGCGGCAGGTGCCGATTTGGAAGGGCACGGCTCAAGCCCGACGGCGGTCGGCCGATCGCCAGGCCAAGTGCCCACCGCCCGTCCCGACCGCATTCAGCCTTCCCTCGATGGCCCACGAATCCTCCCCGGCGAATTCCGAATATCGAGCGAGGGGCTTCAGATTCAGACTCTCGTGGGCTCCTGCATTGCCGCCTGCATTCGGGATCCCGTGCACGGTTGCGGCGGAATGAACCACTTTCTGCTTCCAGACGGCCTGCAGCAGAGCAAAGCCGACGCCGGCCGGTATGGGCTTTTCGCAATGGAGCTGTTGATCAACGGCCTGCTAGGCCTGGGCGCGGACCGCCGGCGGCTCGAGGCGAAAATCGCCGGCGGCGGACGCATCCACCCTCGGGGCCGGGACATCGGCCAGACCAACATCGATTTCGTTCGGTCGTTCTTGCAGCGCGAGGGCATCCGGCTGCTGAGTGAAGACGTGGGCGGTACCACCGCCCGGCGGGTCGTGTACGCCACCCGCACCGGGCAGATGTGGGTCCGCCGGCTGGATCCGGAGAGCACCCGGGAGGTCCGCACCCTGGAGACCGCGCGCTCTCGCCAGACGTCCGGGCCTTCCGAGCCGTCGGTCGAGCTGTTCTGACGCAGAGGATTCGTCCTTGGTTCGGACGCGGGTCTTCAAAGGCTCGCAGGTCGTCGGCTCGCTGCGCTCTGTTCGACCGAGCCCGAAGGGGTCTTCCACCGAGGCCGACGGGTCTTCGATTGAGGCCGATCGGGTCTTCCACCGAGGCCGCAGGGGTCTTCCACCGAGGCCGGCGGGGTTCTTCGAAAGCCTCACGAACCCGTGCCCTGTGAGGCGGCTGGTCCGTCAGGCAAGTGGAGGGGGCCCGAGAAAACCGGGGCCCAGCCGGGTCGGACCGACTCAGGGCCAGTGGATCTCGGGCAACCGCTCCAGCGCCGGGCGGGCGAAGAGAAAGCCCTGAAAGAGCTCGATTCCGAAGTTTCGCAAGATCTCCAGGTCTTCCTCCCGTTCGATCCCCTCGGCGATCACGACGATGCCCAGCTCCTGCGCCATGGCGGCGGCATACTTCGCGATGCTCTGGCGGCCTGCGTCGGCCCCCAGGCCGTGGCACAGACCCCGGTCCAGCTTCACCACCTGGGGCCGCACCTCCGAAAGCAGGTTCAGCCCCGCCCACCCAGCGCCGAAGTCGTCGATGGCCGTGGTCAGACCGAGGCGCTCGTAGGCCCGCACGATCCGAATGACGTGGTCGAGGTCCACCACCTTTTCGCTTTCGGCGATCTCGAACATGATCTGCTCGATGGGAAAATCGAAGCGCTTGGCGGCGCTGAGCGTCACCCGGAGGCAGTTGCGGGGTTCGTAGACCGCGTTCGGAAGAAAGTTGATGCTGAGCAGACCGGGCATGCCGAGCTGCGCCGCCAGTTCGATCGCCTTCACCCGGCACGCCTGGTCAAAGGCGTATCGATTGGCATCGGTGACTTGCCCCAGGATCGAGCCCGCTCCCTCTCCCGCGGGCCCACGAACCAAGGCTTCGTGGGCATACACCGTCCGGGTTTGCACGTTCACGATGGGCTGAAAGGCCATGGTGAATTCCAGCTCGAACCCCTCTCCGTTGCGACACCCGACACAGAGGTCTCGGGTGGACATTCGCTCGATGTCTTCAGGCAGAATCTCGAGATCCGATCGCATGCGGAGCGCCATCGGCCGCGGACTCCGTGCCGTGACTCGAAGCACGACCGGCGATTCAGACCGGTACGTTCGAACGGACGAGGGCAGGCGTGGGGTCGTGCTTGTCAGTCGGATCCGGATCCCGTGCCGTCGGAGGGTGGCAACCCTTCACGTGCTGATCGAGGGAACGGTGCAAAATGTGGGATACCGGGCTTGGCTCGAGGACACGGCCCGAGACCTGGGCCTCGTGGGTTGGGTTCGAAACCTGATGGACGGCCGGGTCGAGGCTCTCGTGCAGGGACAAAGGGCCGAAGAGGCGGTCGAACAGTGCTGGAAAGGGCCTCCCGCGGCCCGGGTGACCGCCGTTCGCGCAGAACCCGCAAAGCCGACTCGGGATTCGGGCTTTCGGGTGCTTTCCACGGCGAGCGGGCCGACCGGGGGCGGATCTGAATGATCGAAGCGAACGGGAAGCTGCGGCGACCGCTCGCGCACCGGTGCCACGTCCTTCGAGCCGGTGAAGCGGACCGGGTGAAACCGGCTCACAGCTCCGGCTGAAATCCCAACACGAACCGAACGCTGTCCAGGTTCGAACCTTCTCGAAAGGTCTCGTGCCCGACCGCCACGAGGAAGTTCAGGCTGGCGTCCGGATCTCCGACACTGGCGAAGCCGAGGCCATAGTTGATGCGCAGCAGTTCGGGGTCGAATCCGTCGAAACCTTCGCCGAACACATTGCCCACCGAAAAGAAGGCTCGCCCGTCCACCAGGGCCCACACGTCATATCGGTACTCGAGCGCCCATGCGACAACAGAGTTGCCAGTCAACCGACCGGGCTGGAACCCACTCAAGAACAAGACCGACTGTCCCGACGTGACCAGCTCGCTGAAGGGCACCGGGTCGTCGCCCAATGCGGCCACGTTGCGGACGGCACCGGCCACAGAGACGATCCGGTTGTGGCCAAGGTCCAGGTGTCCGGCCAACCCGCTCCCGGCGGCCAACCAGCTGCGGTCGCCGGGTCGATTCAGGTCCAGGCCCAGCTCCAGGTCACCGGAAACACTGAGCCCGGTTCCATTTTCGCGGATATCGCGCCGAGTATCGAAGTCGACCGCCAGTCGATTGCGCGAAACGAAGTAGCCTTCGATCCCCGGCGGCAGCTCGAAGAAGCCCGCGGCGCTGGCCTGAAGCAACGAAGGGTCTCCGAAGACCGAATCACTGGGTTCGAATTGGTTTTCCTCCACCTCGGTGGTGAGACGGACCCCACCGAGGCCCCACAGATTCTGAATGAATCCCACCTCCGCGCCCACGAAGCGGCGATTGTAGCGGGAGCGGTCGTCCTGCTGCGAAAAAGGCCCGATGCCGTGAAAGATGTAGTCGGGCCGCTCCAAAAACCTCAAGGCGAAGGAAATCCGCGTCGACGGGCCGAGCCGCCAGCGAGAGACGAGAAACGCCTTATACCAGTCGTCGCCGCCATAGGCCGCCGTGATGCGAAGCTCGTGACCGTCCACGAACGCGTCGTTCGCGAAGAAGTAGATTCCGAAGCTCGGGCGAAAGGCGAAATCGATGAAGGCTGTGGGGACCAGTCCGACTTTTCTGCCTTCGCCGAACGTGAACAAGTCGATGAAGAATGCGGGAATGTTCTCCTTCTCGACCCACGTCAGCAGCGCCCCCAGAGGGCGTCGAATCCCGAACTCGGTCACCAAAAACAGTGGCGAGAACAGGACCCGCGGCACCCAGATCAGCACGTCCCCCGCGTCGGCAGGCGGCGGCGGTCGGCCGTCCACGTCCGGCTGGTCGAGCCGATCATATCGCTCCTGCCAGTCGTCGGGATGGGGCTCTCCAACCACGACCGGATCGCTTCCCGGCCCGACCACGGTCGTCGATGTGCGGACCACCGGCACTTCAGCCCGGACCGAACCGGCCGAGAGGGCCAAGGTCAGGATCAACCCAGCGAGCCGCAACGCCCGAACGTTCACAGCGCGGGCGCCTCCGCGTGCTCCGGCCGCTCGAGCCCCACCAGGCGCCACCCGTCTCGGTGCCCGGTGAAGTGGGCCCACAGCGCGAATGTGCCGTCCTCTCCACTGGTGGCCCGAAACACCACGACCGCATAGCGTCCCGGCTGGACCTCGGGGAGTTCGGCACATACCCGAGCATCGGACCCGGCACGAACGTCCAGCACTTCGGACCGCCCGACCCCTTCGACGTGTGCGACGGCCTGGTACCGCCGGGACGTTTCATCGCGGATGCCCGTCCACACTGCCAGATCCTGAAGGCACAGCTTCCGGCCTCGTACCTGGGGCCAGGTCAAAGGGGACAGCCGGGTTAGGTACCGTTCCAAGATCCGCTGCCGACGGTGGTTCATGATTCGGATCACCTCGGCATGAACGATCTTCGAGCGAAAATGGGCCCGCTGTACCAGCGCGTCGATATGGGCCGGCGTGAAGCGGGCGATGATCCGGGCCATCCAGGCCAGGTCCGCTTCGGTCGCCCGATCGAACGCCGGGTTCGGGTAGCCCGGGTGCCAGGGATCCACATCGAACGGCTCGGCCCGCCAATATCCCAAAGCGGGCCCGGCGGGACCCATTCGCTTGTCGTGCCACGGCCGATCGATGAGCCCCAGCGCCAGGAAATCGGTCAGCATCTGCCCCGGCGAGAAATAGCCGACATGGCCGAAGCGTTCGGGCACGCCGGGCGGGCCGTTGATGAGCCCGAACATGTCTCCAAAGTCGATTCGATAGTGTCTCGTGAACCCTTCTCCGTTCTTTCCAGTGGAGATCCAGGCGAGCATGGTGTTTTCTTGCCGGGTGTCGATGTGGTCGGTCCACGCTGCCAGAAGGCGCATACCCCGAAGCTCGCGGCGATGCTGGTGCGGGATCACGTCGTTGGGATCATCTTCCCGAACGCCCTCGTACCGCCAGGGTCCGATGGGCCGCCCGGAAATGAACTCCGAAATCGAGACCCGAAACAGGCCGGGCTCGACCTCGGTCGCCTTGCTCATGATGGTATCGATGGCTTCTTGAGTCAGCGGCTCGACCGTTCCGTTGGTGCGCTTGATCTGGGCACCCTCCTCGAGCTCCAGATGTTCTTTTCGAATGAAGGTCACTCGATTGCAGGGCGCCCAGTACCCCGCAGCGTGAAACATGACTGCACCGAGGGCGTCGGCCGCCGTGGCCCGCTCCGGCTGGGTGACACCATCGACCTTGACCAAAGCCCGGATCCCGCGGGCGTCCACGACCTGAAAGCCAGGGTTGGCCCCATCGGGCTTCCCAGCGACCACCACCCACGGCACCTTGGCGGCATCGTCGGTGTGCGGGCAGGCGCCGCGGGCCAGCTCCCGGGGCGTCATGTTTCGGACCGAAAGTCGGTTGGTGAACCAAGACGAGTTCGGAACCTCGTCCATGGAATTCACGTTTTGGGCCGGCATCGGTTGCGGGAAGGTCCAGACTCGGGCGAGCGGACGGAAGGTGGAATAGTTCGCCCCATCCCAGATGAAAGGCGAATAGAATTCCTCGGGCCGGGGGCTGAACGGACGCCGGTCGTCGATGCGCCAGACCGGCGGCGCATCTGGAAAACGTCGAACGTTGGACCCGCTGCTGCAGGCCACCAACGCCAGCGCGCCCGCCCAAAGTGTCCGAACGGCGCTGCGGGTCCGCCGGCATCGTCGCGCTGCGCCCCCACACCTCGCACCGCACCGGCCGAAGGAACGCCCGGGTCCCATGGACATCGGTTCGCTGTCGGTGCACCCTCTCACGGAACTTCGGTCGACGGCACGTATCATCGCCCTCGACGCGAAACCACACGGAATCCCGGGTCGGGTACGGGGACGTGGTTTTCGATCCCGAATGGGGAGCAACCTCGGGAGCGTCGAACCGATACTTCCCTGCGATGGTGCAGCCCATACGCCCGGACCCGTTCCTGCGGGCCCGCCAGGAGGATCGCGGGGGCTCGAACCGCACGGCCCAGTCGGGCCCGATGACGGTGGCGAAAGCCAAACGGCGGGGCCGAATGGCCGACCCGCTGGTGGACGGCCCCGAGGCGGATGCGGTCGATTCCGATGTCGAGGAGCAGGGGGAAAGTCCAAAGCTTCGGGGCATGCCTGCGTCCGTCCTCGAAGCGGACACCCCCGTCACAGACCGCCCGCTCGGCCGCCCATACGAGACGTTTTCGGAGCTGCACGAGCGGGAGGCCATCGAGCAGGAACTGGAACACCTCAACGGGCGGCTGCAGCGACTGAGCTATCAGGCGGCGGAGCGACAGCGGATCGCCCACGCTCACGGGGGGCTCCTCGCTCGCCACCCGGAGCTCGGCGAGGCACCCACCGCTTTCGGCTCGGGCATGGACCGCATTCAAACCGAGATCCGATCCATCCGAGACCGGGTCGACCGGCTGCAGCGCCGCTTCAACGAGGTTCAGCGCCAGATCCGGCGCAACCGACGCAAGTACACCGGCAAGCCAGCTCGCCTCGTCTGACCTGCCCGGCTCGGGGCACTCGGCCCGCCGTCTCGAGCCAGTGACCTCGACCCGCGGCTCACCATGCACTCGGCGGTCTGAAGCCTGGGAGGCGGAACCCGCGGTGCGACCGGCAGTCTGAAGCCTGGGAGGTGGGACCCGCGGTCCGACCGGCGGTCTGCAACCTGGGAGGTGGGACCCGCGGTGCAACCGGGGGCACCGGCGGGGGCGTCGGGGGCACGGCGCCTGCGAG
>DAPKRQ010000101.1:0-2925 GCA_031800475.1 Myxococcales bacterium LLY-WYZ-16_1 | reverse complement strand
CCTCGATGTCGGCTCATCGCATCCTGGGGCTGGAGCAGGTCCCAAGGGTTTGGCTGTTCGCCAATTAAAGCGGTACGTGAGCTGGGTTCAGAACGTCGCGAGACAGTTCGGTCCCTATCTGCCACAGGCGTTGGATGGTTGCGAGGATCTGCCCTTAGTACGAGAGGACCGGGGTGGACGAACCTCTGGTGTATCAGTTGTCGCGCCAGCGGCACGTGCTGAGTAGCCACGTTCGGACGGGATAACCGCTGAAGGCATCTAAGTGGGAAGCCTTCCTCAAGATGAACCATCCCCGAGCCCGTGAGGCTCCTAAAGGGCCCAGCGAGAAGAGCTGGTTGATAGGCTGGCGGTCTACGCATGGTAACATGTTGAGCCGACCAGTACTAATTGCCCGTGCGGCTTGACCATATTTCTCGCTTACCCTCCGCGCTCTTCTTGGCTCGTGCGAGACCGGCGCAGGCTGCAGCATCGCCGGCTGCAGCGGCCGACATACCGGATCGCGGTGCGCACAGGCTGCAGGCCGTATGCGCGCATCCGCCGCCGCCCGAGCGCAGCGCCGGCGGTCCGGGTAGGAAGCAAGTGGCAAGCGAAGAAATTGCCTGGTGACCACAGCGGAGGGGAAACACCCGTTCCCATTCCGACCACGGAAGTTAAGCCCTCCCGCGCCGATGGTACTGCCCCCCAAGGGGTGGGAGAGTAGGTCGTCGCCAGGCATTTTTTTATTCCGCACCCCATGTTGCCCTCATTCCGCACCACAAGCCCATAGCCCGCCACAGGCGGCCACAACCGGATCATCCCCTTGTCGAGGCATGCCGTCGACTGCAAGAGCGGCAGCGCGCGGGAGGTGCTGCGAACGAACCGGCGCGGGTTTGGATAGGCAGTCGGGGTTCCGAGCGCCGTCATAACGGCGCCGGGTAGGGTTTTCACGTGTTCGGCTGAGCGCTATCCTTTCCGGGAGATTTGAGCCCACGCTGTCGAGGCGGAAACGGTGAATCTGAGAGAGGCATCGGTCAGAGCACGAAAGGTATGGCTCCTCATCGTGGGCCTTGTCCTATTTGGGGCCGCGTCCGCAGCCGCGGCGGACACGTGCGCGGGGATGACCCGTTTGGACTCAGGGCACACCCCTCGTTTCTCGGTTTCGCAGGCCCACGAGCTTTCGGCTCTTTCAAGACGTCCCGAGGTGATCTCACACGAGGTAGGCGAGGAGCACATCGAAGGGAAGAAGCGGGTAGTAGCCGAGCTGGGCATGCATGCGGTCTTCGATGTTCCCTTGGAGTATCTCTCTGAGGCGCTGCATTCTACAGCATCACTCGAAGAGTTCGTGCCGGGGGTGAAGGAGAGCCGGCTGCTCTGCGAGGCCGAAGGAACCCCGCCCTATTTTCGCCAACGCCTTCGGACTTCGTTCGGGGTACTCTTTTTCCGTTCGGGCTACGACGCAGTCATGGAGATGCGGATCCACGACGGAAGCGACGAGTATCGATGCCGCTTCGAGCTGCGTCGTTCGGTGGATGGAAAACTGTTGAGAATCCATGGGAGCTGGTACGCGCGTGCCGTGGAGGTGGAGGGCAAAGAGCGGACCTACATCCGGTATCATGTCAGAAATGTCTTTGCGAAAAAGCAATTCGGGCTGAAAATGGTCCTACGGCGCTTCTCGGCGTGGCAAGTCCGACGCACGCTGGAGGCCTACGCGGAGCGAGCCCGGGAGCTTGAACGGCGCGCTGCGACGGCCTCCGCTGAGGGAGCGGTTCCCGATGGCCGGCCTCAGTCTTTGTCGAGCCAACGACGATAGCTGTTCGCAGTCGAGTACAGACCGGGTTTGTAGAATACGGTGCGGTTCCGTCCTGCCCGTTTCGCCTCGTACAGGGCCGTATCGGCATATCGTATGAGGGTATCGCCCTCCACATAGCGCTGACGCGTCAGGTGATACGCCCCGAGGCTCACTGTCACATAGAAGTCCTCACCCTGATATGGGACCGGGGTTTCGGCAATTGCCTTTCGTATGCGCTCTGCGACCGCCCACGAGGCATCTCGGTCGCACTGCAGGAGCAGCACTACGAACTCCTCACCGCCGAAACGCGCCGCTACATCCCCCTCTCGGATGTGTCCCCGAATGGTTTCGGCCACGTGGGCGAGCACCGAATCGCCGGCAAGGTGACCGTGGCTGTCGTTGAAGGTTTTGAAGCGGTCGACATCGAGTATGAGCAAGGCAAGTTGCGCGTCGTAGCGGGTCACCCGAGATAGCTCTTCACGGAGGCGCTTTGTGAAGTAGGGATGATTGTAGAGCTGGGTCTTCTGATCCGTGATGGCTGTGTTGTAGTTGATATTGTTCTGTAAGCTGATGGAGCTGAAGCGCATCAGCTTCACGATGTAGTCGATCTCCCGCTGGCTGTATTCCTGGTCGAGCACCTTCTTCCCAAAGACTACGAAACCGTAGAGCCCTCCAAGGCCGGTAATCGGGACGACGATCTCGGGCGCGAGTGCGCGCAGTGCGTTGGTAACGTCCGGCCTGCCCAAGTTGTATTCCAACAGCTCGAAGTGGATCGGCCCGGGGTACTTCGAGAAAAACTCGCGCAGCGGTCGGAGCGTGTCGATCCGAAAGGGAGCGTCTATGGGCTTGAGGTTGTGAAAACACGCCACACGCGTCGTACTGGGATCCGTCTGGTTCTGGAACACGAATGCAAGGTATGACGGTACGACCTTGTGAAGCAGGCGTCCGGTGACGTGGTTGATCAGTCCCTCGACGCTCTGGGTGTTGAATATCTCCACACCTTCGGAAATCAGATCTTCGAGGTCGTTTATGCGAGCTTCCTGATTCTCGACGAACTCGATGACACCGATACGACTCAGCAGATCGAAGTGTTGTATGACTTCCGGACGATTCGAGAACTCCTGAAATGTGCGTTCAGCTTGTGCCATGATACATTT
>DAPKRQ010000100.1:0-25827 GCA_031800475.1 Myxococcales bacterium LLY-WYZ-16_1 | reverse complement strand
GGCTTTCATGTGGAGCGCTTGCTCGGCGAAGCCTTGGCGGCGGCGGTCAGTCACCAACAAGACGCTGCCGGCGCCCGGGGACGGTGGTTGGTGGTGGCGCTGGGGGCCGGGCAGCTCGACGTGGCCCGGCTGCGGGTCGGTCCGGGTCTGCTGGAGGTGGAGGCACAGGGCGGCTCGCCCCATCTGGGCGGTGCCGAGCTGGACGCGGCCTTGCTTCCACTGCTGCGCGAATCGGTGGAACGGGCTTCCGTCGAGGCGCCGGCGCCGACGGCGGCCTTCGAGGCTGGGCTTTGGCAAGCGGCCCGCCAAGGCAAAGAGCGGCTGAGCGCGTCGGCCCGGGCGGAGGTCCAGGTCGAGCAGCCGCTCCCCGACGGTCAGGCGCTTCGGGTTCGGGTCGAGCTGGACCGGGCCGAGGCAGAACAGCGATGGGAGCCGTTTTTCCAGGATCTGTTCGCCGAGGTCACGCGCACCGCCGGGTCGGGCGACGGCGTGGATCGATTGCTGGTGGCCGGCGGCGTGCAGTCGATGCCCGGCCTGAAGGCTCGGCTGCAACAGGCCTTTCCGTCGGCGCAGCTCGTGCATCTTCCGCTGGATGCTGCTGCCCGGGGTGCGGCTTTGGTGGCGGACCGGTTGGAACGAGGCGCCGACACCGGGATCCGAGAGCGCCTCGCGGTGGGGGTCGGTCTGGCGGGCTCGTCGGCTGGACGGCACTCTTTGTTCGTGCCGGGCCAAGCCCTGCCGGTGCAGGCTTCGGTGTCCAACGTCCGCGGAGCCTGCGTGCTGTTCGAAGGGCCACCCCCCCAGGCGCTGGGCACTTGTGTTCCCCCCGGATCCACCCTGCGACTGGAGCTCACCGCCGACGGCGTGCTGCGGCTGTTCGACGGCTCGGACCCGGTGTCTCTGGACCCGGTGGTGGCGCCGGACGACCTGAAGGCGTTGCTGCAGCGCCCGGCGACGCCGGTCCCTGCCGCGCCGGCCGGGGGCGACCGCAACGGCTGGCTGGGGTGGTTCCGGAAGGCTTTTCGGACCTGAGCCTCACAACTGCTCCACGACCTGCTCGTACAGATCGCGTTCGTCGTGGGCGATTCGGTATCCCGGGCGCCCGGCCCGGTCGCGGGGGATGCGCGCGGGCGGCCGATGGAGCCAAGCATCGATGCGGCGCCAACCGGGCTCCAGGAGCTGCCCGGGCGGCGGAATTTCTTCGACCCACCGATCCAGCTGGTCCCGATGGGCCGGTCCGTGAAACCGGCCGTGGCGGCGCTCCGGAGCCAAGGTGCCGTTCGGTCCCAGGTGCCACAGCTCGTGGAGCAGCACCCTGAGCCGCTGCCGGGGCTCCAGGCACCGAAAAAACCGAGGGCGCAGGGCGATCTCGAAGAATTGAAACCGCCCCGATCGGCGGACCACGGGTTTTCGATGGCGTCCGGAAATCCAGGCGGTCGGACGGCCGCCGAACGTGAGCGTTCGGACCGTGGCGGTATGGTGCCGGCGGGCCGCCCCGAAGATCACCAAGATCCGATCGGGCTCCGGGCCCGGTCCCAGCTCCGGACAGAGGGTCCGAAGCTCCCGGAACCAGCGATTCAGCGCCGTTCCATAGTGAGGCGTCGACTCCGCAGTCCCGTCGGGGACGCGACACGTGTCAGGCAC
This sequence comes from Myxococcales bacterium LLY-WYZ-16_1, assembly GCA_031800475.1. Taxonomy (GTDB): domain Bacteria; phylum Myxococcota; class Kuafuiibacteriia; order Kuafuiibacteriales; family Kuafuiibacteriaceae; genus Kuafuiihalomonas; species Kuafuiihalomonas phototrophica. The sequence goes on along the minus strand of DAPKRQ010000100.1, from coordinate 24,183 downwards.
GACACACCGAGCGCGTCGGATGTGCGACACCGCGGTATCCGGACCGGCGGTGTCCTCCGACTCTCGCGTCTGGCACATTCGTTGCTTTCACCGCGGTCATGTTCGACGCGTGGCCCTGCTGACACAAGACCCCCTGCCGGGGGGGCATTGGCGTCCGACTTCGGGTTTCCGTAAGCTGGCGTGCGCCATGACCGCGGAGCTCCTCGAGGACCCCATCCCCGCGCCCCAAGGGCGGCTGCTCGTGGTGGACGACGAAGAAAGTGTCCGCCGGGTCGTGGCCGAACTGCTGGAGGCCGAGGGCTACTCCACGGAGTCCGCAGCTTCTGCGCACGAAGCGTTGGACATCCTCCGGACCCAACCCTTCGACCTGGTCCTCACCGACATCAAGATGAACGGCCGGGACGGTTTGTGGCTGCTCGAACAGCTCCGCCGAAACCACCCCGACGTGTCCGTGGTCTTGATGACCGGGTTCGGCCAGGTCGACACGGCGGTCCGAGCGCTCAAGCACGGCGCGGAAGACTATCTGACCAAACCGATCCGCATCCACGAGCTGTCCGCCAGCATCGAGCGCGCCCTGCAGAGCCGACGCCTGCGCATCGAACATCGGGCATATCAGCAAGGACTGGAGACCGCGGTCCGCGAAAAGACGCGGCAGCTGAAGGCGGCTTACGTCGAGGTCAACCGGTCCTATGACCTGACCCTCGAAGCCCTGGTCACCGCCTTGGATGCCCGGGAGTGCGAGACCGGCCTGCACAGCCAGCGGGTGGTCCGGCTGACCACGGCCATCGCCGAGCGAATGGGAGTCTCTCGAGAGGACCAGCGGATGATGGCCCGGGGGGCGCTCTTGCACGACATCGGAAAGATCGGCGTGCCCGACCGGGTGCTGCTCAAGCCAGGGAAACTCGACGAGGAGGAGTGGGTCGAAATGCGCCGCCACCCCGAAATCGGGGCCCGCATCTTGAGCGGAATTCCGTTTCTCAAGCCGGCGCTCGAGATCGTTTTGACCCATCAGGAAAAGTGGGATGGCACGGGCTATCCCACGGGCCTCGCCGGACGGGAGATTCCGCTCGGTTCCCGGATCTTCGCCGTGGCCGACGCGGTCGACGCGATCTGTAGCGACCGTCCCTATCGACGGGGCCGGCCCTTTTCCTGGGCGCGCGAAGAGATCGAGCGCTGCGGCGGGACCCAGTTCGACCCGGATGTGGTGAAAGCCTTCCTGACCATCACCGAGGAAGAATACCTGCGATACCGCCGGGAACACTGGCGAGACGGCCTGGGGGACTGACACCCCGGCCCTCGGGGAAAGGTCGCCAGCTTGCGGCCGATTCTGGGGCGGTGCTAGCGTCCGTCGCGGAATGTGGGAGGTCTTCAAGACGCTTGCGGCTGGCGGCGTCATGATGTTCGTCAACCTGGGCATCTCCGTGGTGGCCGTGGCGGTGATTCTGCTGCGGGTCTACGTGCTCTGGTTCAAGTACCGGCTGTCGCCGACGGCGTTTGCCGACTCCATCGTCGCTTCGGTGGATCAAGGCAACTATGCCGGCGCAGTGCAGATGGCGAGCCAGAAAGCGGATCATCCGATGGGCGCCATCATGAAGGACATGCTGTTGAAGGCCGACCGATCGGATCGCGAGATAGAACGAGCCTTCGAGGTCTCAGCCCAGCGGGAGCTGCCTCGCATGAAGCGGCTGACGTCGTTTCTTCCGCAGGCGGGCAACCTGGCCACGCTGGTCGGCCTGCTCGGCACGATTCAGGGCCTGATCGAAGCGTTCGGCGGTGCCACTGCCGAAGACGCCGCAACCCGCCAGCAGGTTCTGGCCAAGGGCATCACGGTGGCGTTCTACAACACGTTCTTCGGTCTGGCGATCGCAGTCTCCTGCGCCCTGGCTTTCATCGTGCTCAACGGCCGTCAGAGCATGATCATCGAGGCCACCGAGAACGCGCTGATGCGTGTGAGGGAGCGGATCTACGAGCGAAATCGCTCCATCCGTACCTCGCGCAGCGGCGGCTGATCTTTTCGGTCGAACAAGAGGGGTATCCGAACCGTGTCCGGTGGTGGTGGCAACGACGAATCGAGCGACTTCGACCTGACCGCTCTGATGGACATCTTGTCCAACATCATTTTTTTTCTGATGGCGAGCTTCGGAGCTGCCGTGGTGGCGGTGGTACCGGCCTCCGTACCCACGATTTCCGAGGGTGGTGAAAACGACACGGCCCGCGAAGAAGACAAGGTGACCGTCACGATGAAGCTCGAAGCCGACGGCGCAGTCAGCATCTCGGCTGCGAACCAGGACATGCTTCCGGAAGAGCTCGCGCCGTACTCGAAAGAGATTCCCTCGAAGGACGGCACCTTGGATGTCCGAGCGGTCAACGACCACCTGTGGAGCATCAAGGACGAGTTTCGAAAGTCGAAAGACATCATGATCGTATGCGCCGACGACGTGACTTACGAGTTGTTGATCGAGGCGATGGACGCGTCCCGGGAGCGCCGCATGGAAGTCGAAGGAGAGTCCGTGTACCCGAGCATGTTCCCAGCAGCCGTCGTGTCGTCGATGGCGAAGTGAGGTTCGAATGACGCTCGGCGCCAAGAAAAAGAAGTTCAGGTTATCGGGCGAGCCCGAGGTTTCACCCACCGGCTTCAACCTCACGGCTCTGATGGACATCTTATCCAACATCATCTTCTTTTTGATGGCGAGCTTTGGAGCTCAGACGCTCGAGCTCGACTCCGCCAAGAAGGTCGACCTGCCCAAATCCACGTCCGAGCTGTCATTGAAAATGTCATTGTCCGTAGCGGTAGGACTCGAGCAGATCTTCGTCGAAGACGAGCCGATCGGCACCCTGAACGAAGGCAAGCTCGTCGGGCTCGACGACAATCGGCTCTATCCACCCCTGGAAAAGGCCTTGCGCCGGGTCCGAACCCAGCGTCTCGCCCAAAACGAGATGAAGAAGGAAGAGGACGAAATCATCCTCTTCATCGCCGACAAGCGACTGAAGTTTTCAACCATCGACCGGGTCATGAAGACCTGCGCGAAAGCCGGCTTCACCAAGTTTCGATACACGGTGTCGAAGGAATGACCCCGAAAACACTTCACGCTTCGTCCAGCATCTGCTCCAACAGTTGGCGCATCCGGCGGGGGTCGGCCGTCCCGCCGCTGAGCCTCAGGGCCTGGCCCACCAAAAAACCCAGTATCCCACGTTTTCCGCGCCGGTAGCGGGCCACCTCTTCGGGGTGGGCATCGCAGGCCCGGCGGGCCCAGGCGCGGAGGGCTTCGTCGTCGGTGACTTCCGGGCCGAGTCGAATCTGCGCCTCCGATGGAGGTTCGCCCCGCTCCAGCCAGGCGTCGAGCAGCGCCTTGCGGCGCGTCGACGACAGTCCGTTCAGGCGAAGGATTTCCGCCACCGCCTCGGCGATGCCGGGACGGTCGCGTGCCTCCGCCCGCTCGGCCACGGGGCCACGCACGAATTCTGCGGCTGGCCCCGCCGACCCACCCGCCTTCACGACCCGATCGAGCAGGTCGGCCAGTGTCGGCTCCTCGGCCAGCTGCGCCGCGGTTCGGGGTGCCACTCCCGCCTCGATCCAACGCACGCGTCTTTCGCGAGGGAGCTCGCCGAGGGTGGCGCGCAGCTGGGCCACCGCGTCCGCATCCAGGTGGACCGGGGGCACGTCGGGCTCTGGAAGGAATCGGTAGTCTGTCCCGCTCTCCTTCGGACGCAGCGCGAAGGTGCTTCGGGCCTTGGCATCCCAGCCCCGGGTCTCGGGGTGCGCCGCACCCCCGATCCGGAGCTGCCGGTCGATCTCGGCGTCGATGGCCGCGCCCAGCGTGTTGAAACCGCTGACGTTCTTGATCTCGCAGCGGGCTGCACCCGGGCTTCGAAGGGACACGTTGGCGTCGGCCCGCAGGTGGCCCGCTTCGGGGCTGGCCTCGCTGGCTCCCAGGGTTCGAAGCAGCGCCTGCAGCTCCCGAACGGCGGCGGCTGCGTGCTTTCCCGAGCGCAGAGTCGGCGGAGTCACGATCTCGATCAGCGCAACTCCCGCCCGATTCAGATCGATGCCCCCGTCATCCTTGCGGCCCGCGTCTTCTTCGAGGTGCAGCCGCGCGATCGGAAGGATCTCTTCGGTGCCGTCCACCTCGAAGTAGAGCCGTCCCCCCGTGGCGAGGGGCGTGCGCTCTTGGGTGATCTGGTAGCCCTTCGGCAAGTCGGGATACGTGTAGTGTTTTCGGTCGAATGGAACCACAGAGGCGACTTGGCACTCGAGCGCCAGGGCAACCCTCAGCCCGTGTTGCACCGCCTCGTGGTTGAGCACCGGCAGCGCGCCGGGAAGGCCCCAGCACGGGTCCGCCACGCCGTGATTCGGCGCCGCATGGCCGGTCGGAGCCGGGCTGAACAGTTTCGACGCCGTGGCCAGCTGCACGTGGATTTCGAGCCCCACTCGGGCCGCTGCGGACTCGCCACTCATCTCATGCGCCTTCGTCGCCGGCGAGCCCGGGTTCGTCGGCTCCACGACTTGAGCGCGATCACCGTGGCCAGCAATGCCAGGACGAGCCCGGCTTTTCCCAAGAGCTCGTAGTTCACGGCGCCGAATGTGGCGGTGGTCTACCTGCGCAGCCAACCGAGATCTGCTACGGTTTCGAACACCGCTCGATGGTCCACGCCGTCTTCATGGAACAGCTTCTCCCGCCCGATCGGGACCGGTTGGTCGAATGCCTGCGCGCTGCAGCCCGCGAGGGGCGACCGTGCTGCCTGATCGCGGCCCGGTTGGACTGGGGGGCGTCTCAGACGCCATGGGGCCGGGAGCTGCCGCCCGGTGCGGTGCAGATCCGGATCGGACGCCATCGCTTGGTGGTCGCGCTGCCGGGTCACCGCATCGACAAAGCCTGCGCCTTGGCCGAACGGCTGGCTCGGCTGCAGCAGGCTCGCGGCGTGACGGTCCACATGGGCGTGGCCGAAGCCTTGTCCCGCTGCTTCGAGCTCGAGCCGTTGCTCGGGCGGGCCGAAGAAGCGCTGCGCTTGGCCACCGAGGGCCGAGTCGGGTCGGTGGTCAGCATGAATTGGGCGGACGTCTCCCAAGACCTCGGCACCCCGTGAGACCTCGGTCGCCCGCGACCGGCACCTCGGCACCTCGGCACCTCGGCACGTCGTGAGCGAGAGCTCGGCACTCCGTGAGCGCCAGCTCGGTCCGTGCGGGCGCCGCACCTGCGGCCGAGCCAAAAATTGGCGTGTCGCTCCCACTCCATGCTCAATGGTCGGCGATGTCGGAGGCGCACGCACTCATGGAGACTACAGCTCAACCCTTTCAGGTGGTGGACGGGACCGACCGGCGGTCCCACACGCGCATTCCCGTGGCGGCGAGGGTCCGCGTGGGCCGGCCGGGCGGAGCGCCCAAGCGCGAGCTGTCCTTGTCGGACCTTTCGGTGGGCGGCATGTTCATCGACGCCGATCGTCCGGCTCGGATAGGGGCTCGGTTTTCGGCCGAAATCGAGCTGGCCGACGGACAGCCGGTTTACGTTCCGGAGGCGGAGGTCGCCTACAATCGGGAACGGCCCCACGGGTGCGGTTTCGGAGCCCGCTTCATCCACCTGCCCGAAGGTGTGCGAGAGCGCCTGGCCGCCCAGGTGGCGGGCCAGCGGGGCGACGAGGCCACCCTGTCGGTCCCGCCGCTCGCGAACGACAAACCGACCGCGGTCGGCGCCGATGTGGAGGCGGTCGACATCGAGATCCGAGCGGCCCAGGCTTCCGAAACCACCCTCGAGATCCCGCGGGTGGCCCGCCGGGCGCCGCAAAGGTCTTGGCTTTCGGAAGCCCGTGAGCAAGTCCGGGCTGCGGTGCGCCGCTTTCCGAGCCTGTGGGTGGTTTTGATGGGGCTCGGGGCTGCCTTTTTGTTGGTGGCCCTGGTCTTGGTGGCTTGGGCCGAGCTGAGCCGCGCGCCCGTGGTCGTGGTCGGTGAAAAGGAGTCGGGCATGTCGTCCGAGACCCACGGCGTTCTGGTCGGCGACAAGGATCCGACCACCTTGGATCCCCCGGTCGACCCGCTTCCGTTGGAGCGGCTCGACGGGCCCAAGGCCGCCCGCAACCCGAAAACGGGCCTCGATAAGGCCCCCGCCGACCGCCGCACCTCGAAAACGACGCCGCGCCGCGCCCGTTCCAGGGCGTCGTCTCGCAACCGGGTGGCCGGGGCGGCACCTGCCGCGAAAACGCCCGCTGCAAGAGGCTTTCGGGTGCATCGATTCCCTGTCGGGTCGGGCACCCGGGTGCTGCGGACCCTGCCGATGACAGGACCGCACCGCTTCGTCGTCGACGTGAAGGGGCTCGAGCGCTTCGAACCCGACGGGACCCTGCCGCCGCCGGTGAAGCGGGTTCGCTTCGGACGGCACGAAGGATACGGACGCATCGTGTTCGACCTGAGCGCGCCCGCAAAGAACGCGTCGGCGCGGATCGAGGGTGGGGTCCTATCGGTCCGCTTGCCTACCTCCGGTTGATCACGGCCTTCAACCGTGCCGTATCCGAAGGGATGCGGCCGTTCGTGAACATCCGTTCGGCCCGAGCCGGAGAGCTCGGCGAGCTGCAAGAGATCGAACGGCGCGCCGCCCACATGTTTCGGCCTTTCGGCTGCGCCGAGCTGTACGCGCGATCCCTCACCGGTCTGGAAGCGTTGCGACAGGGGCGCGCCCAGCGCCGGCTCTTCGTGGCGGCCGACGCTCGAGATCGCCCCATCGGGTTCGCATTGACCGAGCCGAGCGGCCGCAGTGCATGGCTCGCGGAGGTTGACGTGCTCCCCTCTCGGACGGGGCGGGGTGTCGGTACCTCGCTGGTGCGATGCAGCATCGAGTGGGCGTGCGAGGCAGGTGTCGATCGCCTGTTGCTTTCGACCATGCGCCGGCCCCGCTGGAACGCGCCGTTCTATGCCCGATTCGGCTTTCGTGAAGTGCCGGCAGCGCAATGGGGACCGGAGCTCCGGGCCGCCCGTGGTCAAGAGGCACGCCGCGGCTTCCCGATGGATGAGCGCCTGATCATGCAGCTCGACCTGACCGGAATCCACCGGGTGGGAACATTCAAACGAAGGTCTTGAGTATCGCCTGCTGGATGCCCTGCAATTCCGAGTAAGCCCGGTTGATCTCGTCCAGCTTGGTCTGCAGCTTGGCCACCAGCTGACGCTTTTCGAGGCCGTTGCGGATCACCAACCGAAGCTCGTCGTTGTCCCAGGGCTTTTCGATGTATTGATACAGACCGACCTCGTTGATCCCTTTGATGGCGTTTTCCTTATCGGCGTAGCCGGTCAGCAAGATCCGGGGCGCTTCGGGGTGAAGCTCCCGCACCCGGGCCAAGAAGCGGATGCCGTCCATTTCCGGCATCAGGTAGTCCGAGATCACCAAGTCGGCCTCGTCCGATTCCAGATAGGCCAGCGCGTCTTTGGCGCTCGTGAAGGTCTCGACCCGGTAGTCCGTTTCCAAGGTCAAATACGACTTCAGGCTGGTGAGCACCATCTCTTCGTCGTCGACGATGACGATGATTTCGCTCTGCGTGCTCATGCGTCGCCTCGGCCCGGCAAGTTCCCGACCCGGTCCCTACCACGAACCCACGCCGCGTCGAGCCCGAATTCGGCTGCGGAAAGAACGGATCAGGAGGCTTCGGCCGGACCCCGCACCACCCGGCCCAGGGCCCGCAACCGCCGGGACACCGTGCGCAGGATCGACTGGGTCACCCGAACGTTGTCCGCGAGCACGTCGACGAAGTCCTGGCGGTCGATCCGGAGGACCTCCGTGGCCTGCAGGGCCACGGCGGTGGCGACCCGGGGCTCGTCGTCGAACAGAGCCCAAGTGCCAAAGGCCTGCAGGGGAACTGCGGTCGTCACCTCGGTCCCGTCCCGGGACAGGCGAACCCGGCCGGACAGAACCAGGTACATGGCGTCCGATGGGTCGTCCTGCCGATAGATGACGTCGTCCGCGTCGAAGCGGCGGCTCTCCGCGATGGCCGCCAGGTAGGCCAATTGCTCGGTGGGGACCTCCGAGAACAGATCGACGTTCTGCAAGAGGATCACCTTTTCGATCACCGACGTCATGTTCATGATGCCGCGGTTCGTTCGGCCGCCGCGGGGGCCGCCGCCCGCGCGTCCTGCACCAGTGGATGGGGATCTTCCGCCCAGGCCGGGTCGGGAGGTCGGGCCATCAGGTCCCGGTGGGCGAACACGGCGCAGGCGCGAAACCAGGGGTCCGGTACCCGAAGCCACTCGAGCCGCAACGGGAGACCCTCTGCCCCCCTGCGGCTTCCCTCCAGGGCGGGCATCACCCACCGACGTTCCCGCCGGCTGAGCACGTTGTCGAGAAACTCCAAGGCGTCGGCCCGTCGAGACCGGTCGGAGTGACGCAGGTTGCGCCGGGCGTCGGCCATCTCGTCGACCGAATGACGCAGGGCCAACACGTGAAACAGCTCGTCCAGCAGCTGCTCCCGCTTCTCCCGCACCATCTGGCCGAACAGCCGCACGGCGGGGCTCGCGTGGGGACTGCGCAGCGCCGGGGAAAGCTCACGGTCGGTCCGGTCCAGCACCCGCAGAAACTCGACGCGCCGCTGCAGTTCCCGATGAGCGAACCGTCGGGGGACCCGGAGCCCGGTCCGCTGCCGCAACCGCACCAGCTGCTGCAGCATCTCGCCCTGCAGCATCGGCTCGAGGTCCGCGAAGACCGAAAGGAGCGCGCTCAACCCGTCTTCGGTGCCGATCTCGGTCAGGGCACGGCCGGCCGCCCGCCGGGCCCGGAGGGAGGCCTCCCGGTCGACCAACTTCGCCGCCAGGGCGGACACGGCAGCACCGGCGATCTGGACCAGGGCGCGGCGGGCCGACCCCATCACCCGGCGATCTTCGAGGCGGTCGACCAACCACGGCACGAAACGGGCGTCCGACGACGCCGCGATGCCCTCGATGGCGGCCGCGGCCACCGGGTGAGAGGCGTCGACCAGCAGGCGCTCGAGCAGGGGCCGATGGCGCGGGTCCCGCGACGCAGCCAGGGCGCCAGCCAGGGCGGCGGCCACATCGTCGTCGGTGCGCGCCGCCGGAAGAAGCCGCTCGGGCTGCGCGTCGAGCAAGCTGCGCAAGGTGTCTTGCGGAAGATGTCGGGCCACCCGGAGCGTGAAGGCCAGTTCCGGGTCCGACGGATCCAAGTGTTTGGCCAGCTCGGCAGCGGCCGCTCGGTCGTGACGCCGGCACCAAACGCACCAAGCTTCGAGCCGAACCTGCTCCGACGGGTCTTGCAGCATGGGCTCCAGGGTCTCGGGGGCGAGGGCCTCGGGCTGGGCTCCCAACACCCCCAAAGCCTTGGCTCGCACTTCCTCCGCGTCGTGCTTCAAAAGAGCGCGGACCGCCGCGGCCGGTCGCCCGACCACGGGTCCCCCCAACAGCTCCAGGCCATACAGGATCTGCCGCGGGTTCGGGCTCTTCAGCGCCCCTTCCACCGCCGTCCAGCCGCCGGCTTCGCGAAGCTCGGTGGTCAGTTCGTCCAGGTCGATACGCCGGCCTTCGATGGCGTGGCGAAACGCTTCCACGTAAGCATGTCGCAGGGAGGCGATCACCGCCAGTACGGCCGTCACCCCGAGCATCACCCAAGTGGTGAGTCCGCCGTAGCTCCACCCCAGTGGGCCGGTCAAAAGTAGCACCCAGGCCGCTCCCAAGCCGGTGAACGCCGTGTCGATGGTGGTGTCGATGAACAGCTTCGTGCGCCGCTTCGTTCCCGGGGCCAGGGGAACGAACAGAACCTCCTGCGCCGACTTGTGCACCGAGTGGCGAAAGCCGCCGTCGGCGGCTTTGGGCATGAGGCCGGTGGCGAAGGAGCCGGAAGCCGCACCCGCGAAGGCGCCGACGCCGAGGGCCAACGGCAGCACCGACAGGGCGACGCCCACCCCGAACCGAGACAGCAGCCACGGTGTCACGAAGAGCTGAAACAACAGGCTGAAGGCGCTGAGGCCGGCGAAAAACCGACCGAAGAAAGCGGCCTTGCTTTCGGTGTCAGCGAAGGCCTCGTCCACGAGCAAGTTGAACTGCAGGTCCACCCAGACCGCGACCAAAGCCACCAAGCCGGCTTTGATCGCCAGCAGTCGGGCCAGAGATCCGTTCGACTCGGACGAACGCGCTGGCTCTCGGACTCGTTGTGGAGCGCGGATCGCCGGAGCCCAGCGCAAACAGAGCACCACGATGCCGACGCCTGCTGCCGCGAGCCACAAGAGGTTTCGGGTGCCGATCCACGGCGCGATCCATCCGGTGAGCAAGCCACCGGCGATCGCTCCAGCGATGCCCCCGGTTCCGATGAACCCGAACAGCCGACGGGCCTGCCGTGCGTCGAAGGCGGCATTGGCCCACAGCCACAGCAAGGAGGTGGCGACCAGGCCGAACAACTGCACCCAGACGAAGAAGACGAAGTAGACCCAGGGGGCGTCCAAGCCCAAAAGCCCGCGAAAGCCGATCAGCACGGCGCCCATCGCAACGAGGGTCCACCAAACCAGGCGGTCCGTGCGCAGCGCACCCGCATACCGGCCATAGGTGACCGCGAACAGTCCGCCGACCGCGGCGACCAGGATCAGCACCCAGGGCAGGCGCTCGAAACCCAGTTGGTCCAAGAACAAGGCGTTGCGCGCCGGTTTCAGAACATACAGCGTGGTCAAGATCGCGGCGTAGGCGCCGGTCAGAGGCAACACCCGGCGCAGGTCCCCGCGCTCCAGCCCCAAGGCCGATCGCAGCCGTTCACCAGGGGACATGGGGGGACGGGCTACCGGAATGGGCGCCAGCCGTCAGGTACCGATGGCGTCTGGCCCGTGGACCGGGACGGGGCGGCCGAGCACCATTTCCTCCAGCGTGACCAAGCAGCGGCGCGCGAACACCCGCACCCCGGCCCGGCGGGCCGCATCGAGGGCACGGCTGAAATCCGGATCGATCTCCGGCGCGGTCCGCACCGCGTCCACATCGTTGCGCTGGCACACGAACAGGACCGCCGCGGCGCCCCCTGCCATCACGTGGTCCGCCAGGGCCATCACCTGCTTCGTGCCCCGTTCGGTGGGTGCGTCCGGAAACAGGCCGACCCGGTCGACGGCCCAGTTCACGCCCTTCACCTCCAACAACAGCCCATTGCCGGCGGGGTCCGTCAGTCGAAAGTCGAACCGGTGCCGGCCCACCACCACTTCCGGTCGGTCCACGGACTGGCCCGCCAACTCATCGAGTTCCTCTCGATCCAAAGCTCGCCGGACCAGCGGGTTCGGCAGTTGGGTGTCGAGCGAGACCAGGGTTTTGGCGGCGTTGGCCGCCAGGGCAGCGCTCCAGCGGGTCCGTCGCTTCGGCTCTTCCGCCGGCCGCAGCCAGACGGGGGTGCCGGGCGCCACAAACTCCCGCAGCCGGCCCGGGTCCGGCAGATGGGCCTCCACCACGGCGTCCTCCGGTTCGAGCCGAGCCCGGATCAGAAAGCGGTTCGGACGGTCCACCAGGCGGGCCGGGCGGACCGGACCGCGAATCGGCACGCTCGCGGGCACGGACCGGATCAACCTGACCCCGACCGGGACCGGGCGCAACCTTTGCAGCCATCGGCTGGGGCTGGCCGTCGACCCGGGCCTCGACGTACCCTGCCAGCCATCTTGGACGCGCGACGAGGCACGGCGTGGGTCGCCGGAACGCTCGGGCTCTGGCTCGCTTGCGACGGCAACGAGCCCGCGGGCGGGGGGCTGCCCGACTTGGGATCGGGCCGTTCGGAGGCTCGGCGAGACGCGGGACCGACGCCCGGTGCCCCCGTGATCACGGAGCCCGTCGACGGCAACGACCAGCAGGTGGCGGTCGATTCGCCGGTCCCGGTGCCGCCGCGGATGCGGGTTCTCGATGCTGAGGGCGTCCCCGTGCCTGGCGTGGAGGTTACCTTCTCGGTCACCGAGGGCGGGGGGCGCGTGGAAGGCGCGCGGGTGCAGACCGACGGGGATGGCGTGGCTTCCCCGGTGGCCTGGGTGCTGGGCTCCACACCGGGCCCCAACCGCCTGGTGGGCGAGGTGCCCGGCCTCGCGCCCGTGTTCTTCGATGCCACCGGGCTTCCGGATGCTCGGGGCCAATTCGTCATCGAACGAGGCGACCACCAGAGCGGCCGGGTCGCCGCGCCCCTCGAGGTGCCGCCCTCCGTGCGGCTGGAGGACGGTGATGGCCAGCCCGTGTCCGGTCGGGAGGTGGTCTTCGAAGTGGTCTTGGGCGGCGGCCAGGTCGAGCAAGGAACGGTCCGGACCGATGACCGCGGCCGGGCAGCCGTGGGGGCTTGGATCTTGGGTCCAGAGCCCGGACCGCAGGGGCTGGTGGCCCGCACCGAGGGGATGCCCGAACTTCGTTTCGAAGCGGTTGCAGTGGCGGCCGATGCTCCGGTCCTGGTGGCCGAGCCCTGGATCACCGGGATCGGTGCGCCCTGGGATCTGGCGTTTTTGCCGGATGGCACGGTCCTCGTCACGGAGCGCACGGGCCGGATTCGGGTGATGGGGCCCGACGAGACCGAGCCCCGAGTGCTCCTCGCGCCCCAGGCGGACCTCAGGTCGCAGGGTCAGAGCGGGCTGCTCGGGGTGGCGGTCGACCCAGACTTCGCCACCGAACCGTTCGTCTACGTGTTCATGGCCGTGAACGGTCCAGATGGTCCGGAAAACCGGGTCCGACGCTTTCGCTACACCGGCGACGGCCTGGTGCAGCCTCGGGACATCCTCACCGGCATCACCTGGGGCGCCAACGGTGCCCATTCCGGAGGCCGCATCCGTTTCGGTCCCGAGGGCTACCTGTGGGTGACCACGGGCGACACCCGGAGCCCGACCGTGCCCCAGGATGTGACCGAGCTCGGCGGCAAGGTATTGCGGATCACGCGGGACGGCGCGCCTGCGCCGGGCAACCCGGACCTCGGTCCCGGGGCACGGCCCGAGATCTACTTCGTCGGTGTTCGAAACGTGCAAGGGATCGCGTTTCGGCCCGGCAGCGGCATGCCTTTCATCTGCGAGCACGGACCCAACCAGGACGACGAGGTCACCCGGCTGGTGCCCGGGGGCAACGGGGGCTGGAACCCGAACGACGGCAACGGCAACTACAACGGCTACACCGGGGCCCTGATGAGCGATCCGTCCATCGAGGGTGTGGTTCCGCCCACGTGGGTGCTGTCGGACTCGTCGGGCATGTGTGGATGCGACTTTTTGGTCGGAAGTCAGTGGGGGGCATGGGACCAGGGCCTTCTGGTCGGACTGCTGGCTGGGACCCGGGCGGTCCATCTGCCTCTCGACGCTGCGGGAACGGGACTCCGAGGCTCGCCCAGCGTCGCCCTCGATACCCGCGCTCGCCTGCGCTCCGTGGTGATGGGGCCCGATGGGCTCGTGTACGTGGCCGTCGACGCCAATCCGGGCGCGGTCTGGCGGGTTCGGCCACGATTGCGCTGATCGCGGCCGAGCGCAGCGCTGCGGGCCGATTCGCGGTTGCCGGCGTGATGCGCGGCTGTCAGGCCGGAGCATGGCCCGATTCGAGCCCCTGAAGTTCGCGGAGCGGGACCCGGCCAGCATGGAGGGCCGGTCGGCCGAGTTTTGCGAAGAGATGTCCCGGCGCCGCTCGGTGCGCGCCTTTCGTCCCGACCCGATCCCCCTGGAAGCCGTACGCCGGTGCATCGACACGGCGGCCCAAGCACCGTCGGGGGCCCACAAACAGCCATGGACCTTCGTTTTGGTCACCGACTCCGAGATCAAACGCCGCATCCGCGAAGCGGCAGAAGCCGAAGAGCGGGCCTTTTACGGTGGCCGGGCCCCTCGACGGTGGCTGGACGACCTGGAGCCGTTCGGGACCGACGCAGAAAAGCCCTTCCTGGAGGACGCTCCTGCGCTGATCATTGTTTTCGCTCGAAAATACGGAGAGCGCGGGGAGCGGCACTACTACGTGAATGAGTCGGTCGGGATCGCCACCGGCTTTTTGTTGGCGGCCTTGCATCACGCGGGTTTCGCCACCCTGACCCACACGCCGAGTCCGATGACGTTTCTGTCGAAGATACTCGAGCGACCGGAAAACGAGCGGCCGTTTCTATTGGTGCCGGTCGGGCTCCCCGCCCGAGATCTTCGCGTGCCGAAACTGCGACGAAAGACGCGTGACGAGGTCCTCGTGGAGTTCAGCCCGGGAGGAACATGACGAAATAGATCGCCAGCCAAGCCAGGTCGACACCGTGCCAGTAGTAGGACCACAGACGCAGGGTCAGGGAGGAGGGAGCCCGTTCCGACCGGATTCGGGCCCATAGCGCTACGAGCGCCACCACACCGACGACCACGTGCAGAGCGTGAAAGACCGCAGTGATCCAAAAAAGGGCGCCGTAAGCGTTCAGGGTCGGGACCAAGCCCCGCGCGGTCGCCTCGAAGCCCGCCAGGCTCTGCAGAACCAAGAACAGCACGCCCAAGCCAGCCGTACCCCCCACGGAAGCCGCCAAAAGAGAGCGGTCTCCGCAATTCGCGCGATGGACCCCGATCTGCAGCACCCCGCTGGAGACCACTGCCGCCACCGTCGAGATGGTGGTGAGCTTCAGCGGAGGGCGAGGCGCGCCGTCGGGCGGCCACAGATCTGCGAGCGCACGCATGTACACATATGCCGAGATCAGGGCCACGAACGACAGGGTCCACGACGCCATGAAGATCTTCATGGCGAATTCCGCCGTGCCGGGTGGGGCTTTCGTGGATTCGGGGTGAGCCTCGGTTGACATGATGTCGTGGGTCGAATGAGTCACGGGAGCGCGGGCGCGGCAACCCTCGAGCACCTTCGAGGGTTTGCGGACGCCCCGAAAGAGCACTGCACATGACGGAACGTTACGACATCACAGGCATCGGAAACGCGATCGTGGACGTGATCGCCCAAGTCGGCGACGACTTCATCCAAAACAAAGACCTCCCGAAGGGCGGTATGACGCTGGTCGACGAGAGCCAGGCCGACGCCCTGTATCAGGAGCTGGGTCCAGCCATCGAGCGCTCCGGTGGCTCGGCCGGCAACACCATGGCGGGCGTGGCGTCCCTCGGGGGCCGCGGCGCATACATCGGAAAGGTCAAGGACGACCAACTCGGCGAGGTGTTTGGCCACGACATTCGCTCCGGCGGCATCGATTTTCGCACGCCGGCCGCGAAGGAAGGACCCGAAACCGCCCGGTGTCTCGTCATGGTCACACCGGACGCCCAACGAACCATGTGTACCTACCTCGGCGCTTGTGTGGGGCTGGGCCCGGACGACGTGGATCCCGACCTGATCGAAGCCAGCCACGTCACCTATCTGGAGGGGTATTTGTGGGACCGGCCCGAGGCCAAGCAGGCGTTCGTGCGGGCCGCCGAGATCGCCCATGGCAAAGGCCGGCAAGTTTCGTTGACGCTGTCCGATCCGTTTTGCGTCGACCGGCACCGGGAATCGTTCAAGGAGCTGGTGGCGGGCCACATCGACATCCTGTTCGCGAACGAGGCCGAGATCCTGTCGCTGTATCAGGTCGAGCGCTTCGAGGACGCGCTGGAGGCGGTCAAACCGCACTGCAAGACGGTCGCCCTGACCCGAAGCGAGAAAGGCTCGGTGATTTTGCATGGCGGACAGGCGTTCGAAGTCTCGGCTGAGCGGGTGGACAAGGTGGTCGATACCACCGGGGCCGGCGACCTCTACGCCGCGGGGCTGCTGATGGGTCTGGTTCGAGGCCTCCCGCCTACCCAGTGCGGCCGGCTCGGTGCGTTGGCTGCTGCGGAGGTGATCAGTCACGTGGGCGGTCGGCCGGACACGAGCCTGCGGGAGTTGGCCAAGCAGCGCCTTCAGATCGAGCTCTGAGCGCTCCCAAGGGCGGCACACCAGCGAAACCCCGGGCCTTCAACGGCGTTTCTTCTGGCGGAAGGCTTCGCTCCCGGTCACACTGAAGACTCCGACCGGGAGCCGCGAACCGTGACCTACGATCCGTATAACCCGACCGAAGAACACCGCATGCTCCGCGACATGGTGGCGGACTTCACCAAGCGTGAGGTCGAGCCCCAGGCCGAGGCCTTCGACGTGAAGGGTCAGCTCAACGTGGAGTTGTTTCGAAAGCTCGCTTCCTTGGGCTTGTTCGGCATCACCATCCCGGAGGCCCACGGCGGCGCCGGGCTGGACGCCGTGGCCTCGGTGGCGGTTCACCACGAGTTGTCCAAGTCGGACCCCGGGTTCTGTTTGGCGTACCTGGCTCACGCGATCCTGTTCGTGAACAACTTCTACTGGGCTTCGAACGACGCTCAAAAGGAGCGGTTCTTGGGGCCCACTTTGAGCGGCGAGCTGATCGGAGGGATGGGCATGACCGAACCCTCCCACGGCACCGACGTCTTGGGCATGCGCACGACCGCGGTCAAGAAGGGTGACAAGTACATTTTGAACGGGGCCAAGACCTACATCACCAATGGGTCCGAAGGTCACGTTTTCATCGTGTACGCCAAGGTCGACGACAAAATCACCGCGTTCGTCGTCGACCGCAGCTGCCCCGGCTTCACGACATCGAACCCCATCAAGAAGATGGGAATGCGGGGCAGCTCCATGTCGGAGCTCGTGTTCGAAGACTGCGAAGTTCCGGCGGACAATCTGCTGGGCGAGGAGAAGAAGGGCCTCACCCACATGATGCGAAACCTGGAAATCGAGCGGCTCGCTCTGGCTGCCATGAGCGTCGGCATCGCAGAGCGTTGCGTGGAGATCATGGTCGAGTGGAGCAACGAGCGCACCGCCTTCGGCCAGCCGATCGTGCGATTCGGACAGGTGCAGCGCTACATCGGAGACGGCTACGCCATGTCCGAGGCCGCGAAGGCTCTGGTGTACGACGTGGCCCGAAAGGTCGGGCCAGAGCACCGAAATCGGTTGGGCTCCGACGCGGCCAAGCTATTCGCGGCGCCGGTGGGCAAGCAGGTCGCCGATTACGCCATGCAGGTCATGGGCGGGGCCGGCTACTGCCAGGAGTACCCGGTGGAGCGCTTGTACCGGGATGCGAAGCTGCTCGAGATCGGGGGTGGGACCCTCGAAAGCCACCAAAAGAACATCGCCAAGGACCTGTCGAAGCTCCACCAGGACCGCTGACCCGGCGGCCGGAGCCGGCCGATTTCTTTGAGCTTGTAAAATTCCCGGGTAACGAGCAGGCCGGGCGCAGGGGCGAACCGAAGTGTACGTCGTGGTCATCGGCCTGGGCCAGGTCGGCCGGCATCTGGTGGAAGTCCTGGAGACCGAAGGGCACGATATCGTGGCCATCGATCAGGAAGAACGGGCCGTTCGGAAGATCGAAGAGAGCCACGACGTCATGACCCTGTGCGGCTACGGGGCTTCGGAGGGAATTCTCGACAAGGCCAACGCGGAGCGGGCCGATCTGGTGGTCGCGGTCACGAACCACGACGAGGTAAACCTGATCGCCGCCCTGGCGGCGCGGCAAGCTGGGGCGAAGCGCGCCATCGCTCGGGTGGAAGGCAACGTGTGGGCCCGCAGTCCCCAAGGTGTGCGTCACAACCTTTTCGGGGTCGACGTGGCGATCAATCCATCGGTCATCGTGGCGCAAGAGCTGGCCAAAATCGCGCGCTCCCATGGGGCGGTCGAAGTGATCGACCTGGCTCAGGAGCAGCTGGAGCTGGTGCAGGTCGAGCTCACCGAAAAGAGCAAGCTCCTGCATCGCCCCATCTCCAGCCTTCCTCTCCCGAAGGATACGCTGATTGCGGCGATCGTACGAAACGACGAACTCTTCATTCCGGGCGGAGCAGACAATGTTCTTGCCAAAGATCGCGCCTATCTCATCGGCCGACCGTCCGACCTCACCCAAGCAGAAGACCTGTTCACGTCGCGCCGGGAGGCCAAGCGGGTGTTCATCGTCGGCGGCGGCGTAACCGGCGAAATGATGGCGCGGCTCTTGGTCGAAGGGGGAGACGCCAAGGTCACCATCGCCGATTCTTCGCCCGAGCGCGCGAAAGAGCTGAGCGCGACCCTGGACCGGGTTTCGGTGGTGGCTGGCAGCGGAACGGATACCCGATTTCTCGAAGAAGAAGAGGTCGGAACCTACGACCTGGTAGCCGCGGTCACCGCCGACGACGAGGTCAACCTGATGGCGGCGCTGCTCGCCAAAAAGAAGTTCGGTGTCTCACGCACGGCAGCTTTGGTCCAAGAGCCGGGATATGCCCAGATCTATCGAGATCTGGGGATCGACGTGGTGGTCAGCCCCCGCTCGGTGGCTGCGGACCACATCCTGAGGTATTGTCGGCCGGAAGAACTCAAGAGCCTCACCGTGCTGCAGAACGGACAAGCCGAAGTGCTCGAACTCCTCGCGCGGCGGGGTTCACGGGCGGTCGGCGTTCCACTTCGTCGTTTGAAGCTACCCCGAGGGGCTTTGGTAGGCGCGATCGTCCGAGACGACGGAGTCATCGTACCCCGAGGCGATGACGTGATCCGCGAAGGGGACTCTGTCGTGATTTTGGCGACTTCCGGAGCCCGCGCCACGGTCGAACGTCTCTTCCGCCCTGGACTCCTGTGAAGCGATGGGACGCTATCGGGATTATCGGGGGGTGTTCCGGCCGGTCGGTGCCGTGATCATCGGCCTCGGGCTCACCATGATCGTGTGCGCGCTCGCGGGGTGGCTGTTCGACCTGGCCGCCGGCCAGCCCCTGGGGCGCCCGTCCGGGCTGTTCGGCGCCCGGACCGGTGGTGAATGGGCTTTGGGTCTGTCCGCCGCCTGTGCCCTCGGGGTGGGGGCGTTGTCGTTTTCCTTCGGCCGCCGACACTTCAGCGCCCTCACGACCCGCCGGGAGGCGGTGTTGGCCGTGGGCCTGATCTGGTTTTCGGCCGCGGCCATCGGCGCGGTGCCCTTCGTGCTCGGAGCCGACATGGGCGTGGTGGACGGTTTCTTCGAGGCGGTCAGCGGGTTGACGACCACCGGCGCCACGGTGATCGCCGACATCGAGAGCCGGATGTCCCGATCACTGCTGCTGTGGCGCTCGGTGCTGCAGTGGCTCGGCGGCATGGGCATCGTCGTGTTGTTCGTTGCGGTCTTTCCCAACATCGGCGCGGGCGGAAAGCACATGTTCGGTGAGGAGGTTCCGGGCACGGCAGCCGAAGGGCTGCGGCCCCGGATCGCCGAGACCTCTCGGGTTTTGTGGCAGTTTTACGTCGTGTTCACGGCGGTCGAGGTCGGCGTGCTCGGACTGCTCGGCATGCCCTGGTTCGATGCCCTGTGCCACGCGCTGACCACCATGTCGACCGGCGGCTTCTCCACCAAGGACGCGTCGATCGGAGCGTTCGACAAACCGGCCCTGGAGTTCGCCGTCGCCTTCTTCATGCTGGCGGCGAGCGTGAACTATGGTCTGTACTATGGTGCCTTGAAAGGACGCTCGCTCAAGCCGATCTTCCGTTCGGTGGAATTTCGGTCATTCGTCGGAATCACCGTGCTGTCCGTGGTCGGGGTCACGCTCGGTATTTGGCGTCTGCACGGGGATCTGTTCGAAGCGTTCCGGCGGGGTACCTTCACGGTGGCCACCTTCGTGTCTTCCACTGGATACCTTACCGACGACTACATGGCGTACCCGCCGGGGCCCTTGTGGATCGTGTTGACGCTGATGTTCGTCGGAGGCTGCGCCGGCTCAACGGCCGGCGGCATCAAGATCGAGCGAGTGATCCTGATGGCCAAGGTGACTTGGACGGAACTCCGGCGCTCCTTCCGGCCGGCCTTGGTCCACGTGGTTCGGCTGGGCAAGAAGGTGGTGCAGGCCTCGGATCTCACTGACGTGTCGGTCTTTTTCGTGATCTACATGGGAAGCTTGGCCGTGGTCAGCGGGTCGGTGGCCTGGCTCGAGGGGGTGCCGATGCCCACGGCCTTCGGGGCGGGGCTGACTTGCCTGTCCAACATGGGGCCGGCGCCCTTTCATGCCGATGCCGACCACTTCGCCGCGTACGGCGGGGCGGCCAAGGCGATCTGCGCCCTGGGGATGCTCCTCGGACGTCTCGAATTCTTTGCGCTGCTGGCCCTGACCGTGCCGGAGTTTTGGCGGCGATGAGTCCATGGTCTACCGCTTCTGCCGAAACCAGCGCCCGCTGGTCCGTGGTCGCCACCGCCCGTCCCGCAGCCGACGAGCTGCCGGCGTTCGAGCAGGTCAGCGGTCCCCCGCTGGAACTCGAGGCCCAGCCGCTGGTTGCGGAGCTCGAGGCCTTCGAAGCCGAGCTGTCGGCCATCGTCGACGGATTCGCCCGGGGCTCCCTGGAAACCTACCGCGAGCAGACCCGGGCCTATCTGGCCGAGCTCCGGCAGCATTTTCTGCGGCACCACCGCCGCCTCGAAGTTCGAAGCCGAAGCGAAACGGGACCTCAGCTGGCCCACGCCGCCTCCATGGAGGCCGCGGAGCTGGCCCGGCGCTTTCGGGACGCGGTGTTGGCCCGGGCGTCGCGCCTTCGGCACGAGCCGTGGCCCTTCGGCGACGCGGCGCCGGAGGGGGCCCGGGTCCTGGACGCGCTCCCGGTCCGGGTGGAGGTGCCGCTCGAGTCTGGCACGTACCACCGGCAGCCGGGCGACGGGCCCATCCGCTGGCTCCAGAGGTCCTGGATTCGGGCCCGCCGGCGCTTGCGCCGTTGGGTCGGGGCTGGCGAACCCACCCGGGTGGTGCCGTTGCAGCAGCTGGGCCGGCATCATCTCGGCGGCCGGTGGACCAGCGACCTGGAAGCGATGCTCACCGTCTTGGTGCAGGGTGAGTTGTCTTTGAACCATCGCACCTTGTCGCTGTTCGAGGGCATCGAGGCCGCGTTTCATCGGGTCCCGGAGATCGTCGAGACCAAAGAAGACCCGAAAGGACTGCTGCTCCAGCTGCGGAAGGAAGTCGAAGAGGAGTTCCGGTTGGCCGAGCAGGAGCAGCAGCGGCACGCGGTCGATGGCCTGCGGCGTTTTCAAAGTGCCCTCGGCGACGCGGTGGCCGGGCTGAAGCTCGACCTTCCGGTGGCTGGAACCTTCGAGTTGCCTCGGCGAAAGCGCCCGCCGAGCCGGCCGTCGAGGAGCGTCGATGCCCTCGTGCATCATCTGGGCCGGGTGCAGGAGTCGCTGGCAGCGAGCTACAACCTGACCGGTCTCCGCCTGGAGCTGTTCAGCTACCGGGCCAGCGCCGACGAAGCCCTGGACTCGGTGCTCGCCGAACTCGAGGCCGACGTGCGCGGCCGTTCGTTCACCCAGGTCGAACGGGTGGAGCACGCCCTCGAAGAGCTGCTGGCAGTGCTCGAAGGGCCCACGCCGCCCAACGGCTCCGACAAGCTCCGCGAGGTGCTGGAGCCTGTGGAGCGGGTGGTGCAGGAAGCCGTACGGGCCGAGCGACAGCTCGAGGAACAGCTCAAGTCCGAGCAGTCCACGGCGCCTTTGGTCGATGCCCTGAGTCGTTCCGCCCTCGAGCTGACCGAGCGCTACCGAGTCCCGCAAGCCAACTTGCCCCGGAGCGAATGGAAGCTGCCGAGCGCGCCGGCCAACATCGAGATTCCCTTCGCTTCGGTGGTGCAGGCCTTTGTGCAGACCGAGGTCGCTCCGCAGCTCGGCGAGCGGACCCGACACGCGGCCGTGGCCTTGGGACCGCTGGCTTCGGCCCTGTCCGATCTCGAGCGCATGGTGCAGTACCACCCCGACGAGCCCGGCGGAGAGTGGGAAGTGGATGACAAGGCGCAGGATGGTCCCGACAGCCTGCGGCAGGCCCTTCGGGCTGCGGCTCGGACCCACCGGGAGGCCCTTCGCGAGTTGGCGGCCCGATCCGAATCTTGGGCCCGCGACCTGGGGGCGGACCTCCGCCAGAAGGTCCAAAGCCAGCTCGAGCAGCTCGAAGCCCGTTTTTCGCCGGAGGCGGTGGCGCGGGTCCGGGCGCCGCGCCAGTCGCCCGAGTCCGCCCGCGGCTGGAAGCGCGATGTCCGAAGCTTTCGGGATCGGTTGGAGCGGGGCTTCGACAGCACCTGGGAATGGTGTGTGCAGGCACTGCGTCCGGACCGGGAAGGTGAGGTCGCGAAAAAGGACCTGCGCCCTCCCCGGGCGGTGCAGGTGCCGACCTTCTATCGCCGCCTGTTCGGGCCGGGCGCCCACTGGGCCGGCGACGTGGTCCCTGCCTCGCCGGCGGCAGTGGAACGGGCGCGCCAGCTGCTGACGGCCCCCTCGGGTCTTCGGACCGTGGCGGTGGTCGGCATCGACACGGCGGGGCGCGGGGCTGCGGTCTCGGCGATCCTGCAGGGCGCCGCCTTTTCGTCGGTGCGGCGGGTGAACCTGATCCGACCCACCTCGGCCGCCGAGATCAAGGCGACCCTGCAGGAGTTCGGCCGGGGAAACCTCGTGATCCTGTCCGGCATCGGCTATCTGCTTTCGGCCGAACCCGGTGGCTTTCGGGCCTTTCGCGCCCTGAGCCGGCTGGTGCTGGAGGACGACGGGCGCAACGGCTGGATCTTCGAAGCCGACGAGCTGACGTGGCGCTGGGCGAGCCAGATCGCGAGTCTGGCCGACGGGATCATGGAGCAGGTGGAGGTTCGCCGGCTAGACCGCAATGAACTCGCCCGCGTGATCTTCGCTCGGCATCATTTCAGTGGAAGAAGAGTGCGCTTCCTGGAGGGAGATCGCCGGGAAGAGGTTTCGTCGGACGGTCTCGAAGAGTCTCGGCGAAATTCGTTGCGCGACCGTTATTTTCAGAGGCTTCATCGCAGCTCGGAAGGGTTGCTGCATGTCGCGCTGGGCCAGTGGCTCGGTTCGATCGAAAAGTTCGGCGTGGAAGTGGTCGATGTGAGATGCCGTGTCCCGAGTCCGCGCGAAGGGCTCCGCCAGCTGTCTTTCGACGCGCTGGACGTGGTGTACCTGGTCCTGCGCCAGGGATGGATGAGCGCCACGACACTCGCTTTTCTGCTGAGGACTCCGGTCCCCGATGCCGAGGCGAGACTGAGGCGGCTCGGGCATGCCGGTCTCCTCGAACGCTCCTCGGAGGGATTCTACACGGTGCGGGGGCACCTTCGGGGCTTGTTGCACAGGACCCTGCGAGAAGGTGGTTTTTTGTGAGCGGTGTACGGACCACCACCACGGCCACCGCGTCGATCGAACCCGAGGGTTTCATCGGCATGCCGTCCGGCCCCATTCCCATGGACGGTGTGGTCCGCGTCTTGGATCGGCTCCGGGAGCTGTTGGTGGTTCAACCGGAGCAGCGTCTGTTCTGGGTGGCGGTGGCGGCCCTCGCCATTTTTGGCGGATGGGCCCTCTCCCGAGCCGGGCGGCCATCGTCCACCCCGCGTCCCGTGCGGGGTTTGCTGTCGGTCGGCGTTTCGCTGCTGCGGGGAGTCGTCCTGGTGGTGGGCGCGCTGCTGGTGGCCAGCTTGGTCCCGGTGTGGCTGGCGCCGGCCATTCTCTTGGCGGCGGCTGCGGCGGCGACAGCCATCGGCTGGTCCTTGCGGGACGTGCTCCCCGACGTGGTGGCGGCGGCCTGGCTGGTCGTCGAGCGCCGGATCCGGAGCGGAACCGCGCTGCTGGGCCCAGAAGAGGTCGGGGTGGTGGAGCGCTTGGGGCTTCGGGCCGTCTCGTTGCGCACTCCGGCCGGTCACCTGATCCTGATCCCGAACCGGCGGCTGCTGTCCGGGGCCTATCGGTTGGATACCGAACGCTGGCCCCGGGTGCGGGTCGAAGTCTGGACCCCGAAAGGAGCCACCGGGGCGGCCGTCCGCGAGGCCCTTCGGGACGCGGTCTTGACGTCGCCCGACGTGCCCGCCGAGCCCCGGGTTCAGGTCGACCAAGACCCCCTCGAACCGCGGCGCTGGAGGGTGCAGGCCCGCATCGTCCACATGAGCCGCGCCCATAAGTTCGAAGGCGAGTTGCAGGCCCGCCTGCAGGCCTTTCTTTCTCCGAAGGCCCGCGACACCAAAGAGGGGAGTCGGCCCGGCGGGCTCACCGGGTGATCAGCAGGACGCTCGTCAGGGCCCCCGCGATGCCGGTGCTCAGCAGCAGGGTGCCGCTCAAGCCGTTGATGACCACGGAGCGCTGAGCGTCCACGAAGCGGTCGGTCACTTCGACGTCGCCGTCGGACTCGACCTCGATCTCGAAGTTGTCCGCGTCGCTGACGGTGCTGGCCGCGTCGGCGAGCAAGACCGACCCCGCCACGATGGCCACCGACGAGGCGGCGAGGGTGATGTACGGCCAAGGCCGGACCTTGGGGCGGTCCGGAGCGGCGCCGGGCCGAACCCCAGGGGGG
>DAPKRQ010000099.1:0-9875 GCA_031800475.1 Myxococcales bacterium LLY-WYZ-16_1 | reverse complement strand
CTTCGGTCCCGTGGGATTTGGCACTCGGCGTGCCCTGGAGCTTCGGTGCGGTTCGGGCGTTCGCTCGGGCCCCGTCGCTCGCTCCGTGCTGGGGCCTCGCCCCGGCTTCGGTCCCGTGGGATTTGGCACTCGGCGTGCCCTGGAGCTTCGGTGCGGTTCGGGCGTTCGCTCGGGCCCCGTCGCTCGCTCCGTGCTGGGGCCTCGCCCCGGCTTCGGTCCCGTGAGCTTGGGCGTTCGCCGTGCCCTAAAGATTCGCCGTGGCTGTGGAGGTTGCCGGGGTTGCCGCGTTCGGTGCGGCCTCGGAGGTCGTTCGGTCGCCGGGGTTCGTATCGCTCTGCCACGCGGCGGGGCAGGTGGAAGGAAAATCCTTCCGCGCCCTGGGCCCCCGTGGCGCGGTCCCCGGCCGAAGCAGGCCCGTTTCGACGCACCGGGTCCCACGGCACGGGACGCGAGGCTTCGGGACCTGGATCCGCCAGACCGCTCTCCACGGGGTGCGGCGGCAAAGAAACGGGCACCCGCCGCTGTTTGACGCTCCCGTCCACCAGGGTGTCCCGCATGATCGGACCCACCGGCGTCACCAGGGACAGGTGGGTGGCTCGCTCCGGAAGAAGATGGGCCGGGTCGGGGGTGTCCGCGTCTTCGCGAAAGGCCGTGCGAACCCACAGCCCGAGCTCGCTGTCCGACACCGGTGCCCCGAGCTCCCGGCCGACCTCGTCGAGCTGCTCCGCCATTTCCAGGGCCGAATGGGGCCGAGTGCCCGGTTCGATCGCCAGCGCTTGGCGCAAGATGACCTGCAGCGCGTCGGGGACCCGTCGGGCCCGGGTGATCCGGGCCAAGGTCCGCTCCCGCTCCTCGGTCGCGATGGCCAGAAGCGTTTCGTTGATCGAAGCTCGATGCCACAACGGTCGCCCCAACAGCGCATCCGCCAAGACCACGCCCGCTGAATAGATGTCCGAGCAGAAGCTGGCCGGTCGGCCTCGGATCTGTTCGGGAGAGACGTAGCGCGCCTTCCCCCGAATGGACTGGGGACGGGTCTCGTCCGGCGCGTCCCGGAACTTTGCGATGCCGAAGTCCACCAGCTTCACTTCGCCGTCGAAGCTGACCAGGATGTTGCCCGGACTCACGTCCCGGTGGATCAGGCGCAGGGGACGGCCCTGCCGGTCTCGGGCGGTGTGGGCCGCGTGCAGGCCCCGCAGCACGTCCCCCACCACCCGCAGGGCGATCCGCAGGGGAAGCCGGCTGTCGTCGTAGCGGGCCCGCTTCAAGATCTGATGGAAGCTCCGGCCCTGCACGTGCTCCATTGCGATGTACGTCCGCCCGTCCACCACCGGCAGATCGAAGACCTGGACGATGTTCGGGTGGTGCAGGCAGGCCATCAGGCGGGCCTCTCGGAAAAACAGGCGACGCAAGGCCGGGTCGGCTTCGTAGTGCGGCAGGAGGGTCTTGAGCACGACCCTCCTTCGAAACCCGCGAAGCCCTTTCAGATCGGCCAAAAACAGTTCGCCCATCCCGCCCTGATGCAGCGGCCCGACGATTTCATAACAACGTTCGCTGCAGGGTCGGGTTTGATCCGTCCGAAGGGAGCCGAAGTCCCCCATCTCGGACTGGGGGCGGGCCGATGGCGATGTCGGTCCTCGTCTCATGCGGGCGGTTCCTGAAGTAGGTGTATGAATGAAGAACGACCACTTGGCAGCCATGCCAACGACCGATGCGGAATCCCCTAGAATCGACAGCCACTCGGATTTGGATAAGCTGCCCTCCGTGCCTCGGAGCCCCCAGCGAGCGCCTCGGTTCGGCCGGGTTTTTCGCTCGCTCGCCGCCGTACCCCGGTTCACGGGCCTGGTCCTCGGTCTGGGCCTGGCCGCCGCCTGCGCCGGCGACCTGGACGATCCCGATCGCTTCCTCGACGGAGGGACCGGCGGCACACCCTCGGACGGCGGCACCACCGCGGACATGGGGCCCGAAGACGACTGCGATCGCTACACGGACATTCAGGCCGAACTCATCGTGCCCCAGTGTGGCTCGTCGCTTTGTCACGACGACACGAACCCCTCGGTGGGCCTGGACCTGGTGAGCGACGACGTCGCTTCCCGGCTGGTGGATGTGCAGAGCACCAGCATGGCGTGCGGGGGCTCTTTCGTGTTCATCGACTCCACCACGCCGAGCAACAGCTTGCTCCTGCAGATCGTGGACGCTGTGCCTCCGTGCAGCCAGCCCATGCCCTTCGGGTCACCGATCGGACTGGACGAAGAAGACACGGCCTGCCTCGAGGTCTGGGTCCTCGACCAGCTGGGCCGCTCCAACTGAAGCGAAAGGATCCCATGCGCGCCGCCCGACTCCTTCGAGCCCTGATCTGCGTCGGTCTTCTGGCCTTCCCCCTGGCCGAGTCCCGGGCCCAAAACGGGCGTCCGAAGGTGGCGATAGGCGAGATCCAGGGCCCCACGGGAGCGCAGCTCGGCTACAGCATCGAGCGGGCCTTGCGGGGCAAGGTGGAGCTGGTCTCGAACCGGGTCTGGGAAGAAGAGGCCGGGCGCCTCGGTGTATCGGGAACTACCGTGGACGAGGCGGCGCAGGTCGGCCGCGCCCTGAAGGTCGACGCGGCGGTCATCGGCGAGGTGGTGCGGGCAGGCCGGACCTGGCAGGCCAACATTCAGCTGGTGCAGGTGCGTCCGGGCTCGGTGGCAAAGACCTGGAGCTTCGACAATGGCCAACTTCGGGCCTTGTCGAAGGTGGCGAAGCGGCAGGCCTGGATTCAGCTTCAGGGGCCGATTCGGGTGGCGGCCGCGGCGCCCGCCGCGGGGGCCCGGGCCGAGGGGTCGGCCGCTGGGTCGAGCCCGGACGGTGGCGCTTCCTCCTCGCCGCGTTCCGACGGCCCGAAACGGGTGGTGATGATGCCCTTCGACGGGGGTCGCATGGGCAACGCCACGCGCATCGAAATCGCCCGAACCCTCAACGACACCGACCGGGTGGAGTTTTTTCGATTGGACGATGCCCAGCGAGCCGCGGCGAACCTGGGGGTGTCGATGGACGATCCGGTCGGGCGCATCGCCCTGTCCGAGATGGAACGGGTCGACGCTTACATTGAAGGGCGCATATTCACGCGAAACGGTCAATACTATGGTGCGGTATACATCCATCAAGGGGTCGACGGAGAGCCGGTCGAAGTGCTGAAGCTTCGGCGCCGGACACTGAAGCGACTGCAGCAGGATTTGGCCGAACGGAGCGTTCCTGCCGTCTTGGACCGGGCCCAGCGGGCTGGTGTGCCCGAGCCAGAGGGCGAGGGGCTTTCGTTGGACCTATCGACCATGGAAGAGGCGGGCGTGGCTGCCGGGGCCACTGGGGCTGCTCAAGGCGCCGCTGCGCCGGCCGAAGCGTCGGGTCGAGCCCAAGCCCAGGCCGAGCGGCGCAGCCAACCGCGGGGAGCCGACCGGCGGACCCGCACCCCCCTGCAGATGACCGTGGGCTTTCGGTCGTTTTCGCGGCGCTTTGCGTTCAACGACCCGCTCACCCCGAGCCGCGACTACAACGCGGACTTCCTGCCCGCGATCGCCCTGGCCGGGAGCTGGTTTCCAGCGGCGCACTTCGTGGACGAGGGCATGGCCCGCAACATCGGCATCTTCTTTCGGGCCGACTATGCCATCGGGCTCAGCTCCGAGGACGCGACCTCCGATGCCAGCTTTCCCACCAACTCCTTCGCCCTGGTGCTGGGCGGGCGCTTTCGGGTGCCGCTGGGGGCCAGCGAGCTCGGCTTCGAGCTGGGTTACGGCACCGACCGCTTCTCCCTGGACGCGGACGCGGGGGCCGGTTCGCCCGTGGACCCGGGCACGCCGAACGCCGAGTACGAGTTCGTACGTTTGGCGGCCGACGGACGGTGGCGGGCCACTCCCTGGCTCGACCTGGGCATTCACGGCGGCTACCGACTGTTGACCACGGCCGGGCAGCTGAGCTCGGAGGCGTGGTTTCCGAACATGGAGGGAGGCGGCATCGAGGGGGGCCTGTCGGTCGGCACGCCGGTCTTGGACCCGCTCCACCTGGAGCTCGGCTTCGACGTGAACCACCACTTCTTCAGTTTCAACCCCGAGGTGGGCGCGTCCCAGGTGGCCGGAGGCGCCCTGGACCAGTACTTCACTGGATCCCTTCGGGCCGTCTTCGTCCTCTGATGGCGGTCAAGGGAACTGGAGCTCGTGAAGGGTGCGGTACAGGCCGCCGCGCTCCAGGAGCTGGGTGTGGGTGCCTTCTTCGGCCACCTGGCCTCGGGCCATGACCACGATGCGGTCCGCGGACTCGATGGTGGACAGCCGGTGGGCAATGATCAACGCCGCCCGGTTTTCCATCAGGTGCTCGAGACCCGACTGAATCAGCCGCTCGGTCTCGGGGTCCACCGAGCTGGTGGCTTCGTCCAAGATCAGCACATCCGGATCTCGCACCAGGGCACGGGCAAAGCTCACCAGCTGCCGCTCGCCGGACGACAGCCGGCCGCCCCGTTCGCCCACTTCTGCGTCGAACCCCCCGGGCTGGCGCCGGATTACCTCGATGGCTCGGGTGAGCTCCGCCGCCCGTTCCACCTGCTTCAAGGTGGCGTCGGGGCTTCCGAACATGATGTTCTCTCGAATCGTTCCCTCGAACAGATAGGGGTCTTGCAGCACCACCGCGAGCCGGCTCCGGAGCTCGGCCGGGTCGAAGTCCGTGAGGCTCTTTCCGTCGAAGCTCACCCGGCCTTCCGTCGGGTCATAAAAGCGCGAAACCAGCTTCACCAGGGTCGACTTGCCGGCGCCGGTGGGCCCGACCACCGCCACATGCTCCGCCGGATGGATTTCGAGGTCCACGCCCCGGAGTACCTCGGGCCCGTCGCCATAGCGAAAACGCACCCCTTCGAAGGCGAGCCCTCGGGACAGGGTTGGTACCGGTTCCGCCCGGTCTGGAGCCTGGATCGAGACCGGTTGGTCGAGCAGGTCGACGCAGCGCTCCGCCGAAGCCAAGGCCGACTGGAGCACTGTATATTTGGTGGAAAGCTCGGTAATCGGCTGGAAGAAGCGGCGAAGATAGTCCACGAAGGCCACGAACACCCCGACCTGCACGGCGCCGCTCGAGAACAAGCTCGCTCCCAACAAGAGCATGGCGGCGATGGCCACGGTCGATAGGCCCTCGACGAAGGCGTAGGTGAGCGCGTCGTACTTGATCGCCTCGACGTTGGCCGCCCGGTGGCGACCGTTGACTTCGGCGAACTCCGACTCCATGGCGGGCTCTTGGCGAAACGCCTGCACCAAGGACATGCCGCCGATGGCCTCGTTCAAAAATGAGTTCATACGGGCCAGCTGAAGCCGAACGTCGCGAAAGGCGACCCGGGCCCGGACCCGCACGAACGCCACGAACACGACCAGGACCGGCAGCACCGTGAACGCGAAGAGGGACAACTCGACGTCCAGCAGGAGCATCATGACGACGATGCCCCCCAGCAAGAACAGGTCGCCGACGATGCTGACCGCCCCGGTCGAGAACGCCTCGGACAGGTTTTCCACGTCGTTGGTCACCCGGGTCATCAGCCGGCCCACCGGATTTCGTTCGATGTAGGAAAGGTCGACGGCCTGAAGCCGTCGAAACAGCGCCAGGCGCAGGTCCCGGGTGACCTTCTGGCCCAAGTTCTGACTCAACAGGGTTTGAGCGAATCGAAACCCGAACTCCAGCACCAGGGCCCCGATGGTCAGGGCGATGATCGCGGGAAAGCCCGCCATGTTCTGGGTCATCAGGTGGCGGTCGATGGCCACCTTCACCAGGTAGGGCTGCACGAGGGCCATGATCGCCACTGCGGGGTAGCTGAGGACGGTCACCGTCAGCAGACCCGTGTACGGTCGAAAAAACCGAGCCAGACGGCGGACCAGCTGGGGGTCGTGGGTCTCGTCGAAGGTGACGTCTTCGGTCAGGCCCCGGGCTTTGGTCCGGGGTGCCGCCGCGTTCGAGCGGGTCACGTCAGGCCACCCGCGCCCGTCGCCGGCGCTGATCCCGGGCGTGCAGCGTAGCGTAGGCCCCGCCGGACGCCAAAAGCTCCGATTCGGTGCCCTGCTCGACGACCCGGCCCCCTTCCATCACCACGATCCGGTCGGCCAGTCCCGCCACGTTGAGTCGGTGGGTGGCGATGACCACGGTTTGGTCCTTCGCTTTTTCCAGGCCCTCCAAGATCTTCTGCTCGGTCTCGGAGTCGACGGCGCTGAGCGTGTCGTCGAGGAGCAAAACCCGGGGCTCCACCAGCAGCGCCCGGGCCAGGGTGGTGCGCTGCCGCTGTCCGCCGCTCAAGGTGATGCCGCGCTCGCCCACCATGGTCTCGAGTCCTTCCGGGAATCCGGCTGCGTCCGTATCCAGGGCCGCGGTCTGCACCGCGCTTTCCACCGCTTCGGCCGCCGCGTCCGGCCACCCGAAGGCCACGTTCTCCCGAAGGCTTCGGCTGAACAGAAACGCGTCCTGCGGCGCGTAGCCGATACCTTCTCGCACGAAGCGAAGCGGCAGCTGGTTGATGTCGGCGCCGTCCACGAACACCGTGCCGTCCGGCACCTCGACGAGACGCGCCAAGACCTTCATCAGGGTCGACTTTCCGGCGCCGGTCTTTCCGACCAGCACCACGGTCTGCCCCGGCTCGATGGTGAGGGACACGTCGTCGAGGGCCTGCACTCGGCCGTAGGAGATCGACAAGTGCTGCACCTCGACCCGCCCGCGAAAGGCCCCTCCCGGGCCTTCGACAGGCCGGGGACCGTCGACCAGGGTCGGTGGCGCTTCGTAGATGTCCCCGAGCCGGTCCATGGCTGCCACGCCCCGCTGCCACAGCGAGATGGTCCAGCCGAGGGCAATGGTCGGCCACGTGAGTGCCGCCAGGTATGCGTTGAATTGCACGAACTGCCCCACGGTCATGGCTCCGTCCGCGATCCGGTAGCCACCCACCGCCAGCACCACGACCGAACCGATCGAGCCGGCGAGCCCCATGAGCGGAAACAGAATGCCCCGAAGGCGGGCGAGCTTCAGGTTCGTTTCGAGATAGTGCTCGTTGAGCCCCCGAAAGCGCCGCTCTTCTTCCGCTTCTTCGCCGTACACGCGCACGGTCATGGTGCCGGTCAGGTTCTCTTGCACCTTGGTCGAAAGTCTTCCCAGGCGGTCCTGCGCTTCGGCGCTGTAGGTGTAGATGAACCGGGCGAAGGTCCGGCCGAGCAAGAGCAAGATCGGCAGCGGAAGGAGCGCCAGAAGGGTCAGTTCCCAGTCGGTCCACAAAAGCAGCGGGATCACCACCAAGTAGACGAGGAAGGTGTTGGTCAGGTTCAGGACGCCGGGGCCCAAGAGCAGCCGCACCTGGGTCAGGTCGTTCACCATGCGGCTCATCACCTGAGCCAGGGGCATGCGGGCAAAGAACGACGGCGCCAGCCGACACAGGTGCACGAAGGCGTCCTGCCGCAGGTCGTATTCCACCCCGCGCCCGCTGTTGAAGATCAACAGACGGGACGCCACCCGGGTGACGGCGCCCAGCGCGGCGAGACCCACCAGGCCCCAGGCCATGCGAAAGACCGTGTCGAGGTCGGCGTCGACCAGGGCGTCGGTGGCGATGCGCAGCAGCTGGGGTACGCTCAAAGCGCAGGCCTGGGTCGCCACCAAGAAGACGGTGCCCAGGGCGAACAAGCCCCCGTAGCGGCGAAACGCCGCGATCAGCCGCCGGCGGGCCCGCTTGCGGGAAGGCGTGGCATCTCGGGCATCCACCGGCGGGAACCTAACGGGCTTCCGCGGACAAACCACCCGAAATTCGCGTTCGACAGCGGCATGAAAAAGGGCGCTGCGTCCGCAGTCGTCCGATCCGGCCGAGGCGTTGGACCGGAGTTGGCGGGATGGGCGGTGCCGGGCCAGCCGGCCGATATCTCGCGATTCCGGGCCAGCCGGCCGCGGGCGGCTGGCCCGGTGCCCGCTGTGAGCACCGGACCCACCGAAGCCGGCCGGGAATGGACGAGCCTACAGAGTTTCTTGCACGCCGCAGGTGAGGGGGTAGGTGCGCACGCCGTCCATGGGGGTGAAAGTCGGCGGCCGGCAGTCGTAACTGTAGACGCAGAAGAAGTCCCCCTCCATGGACGGGTCGCTCGGCGAGCCGACCTGCACCAGGTACGGCGGGCCCCGCTCCACGCACCGCATCCGCCCGCTGTCGCCCATGTCCAGGTTGCCGATGGCGGTGGGGCAGGCAGCGGTCGGCTCGCCCCCCTCGCCGCAGCGGCAGGCCCCTGCAACCGGGGGCATTGCGCCCGGGTCTTCGCCCACGCACTCCAGGCCCCCGCACTCCGCGTCGGAAAAGCACCCGGCCGTCCGCGCCCGGCATTCCCAGCCGTTCGGTGCACCCGGGTCGCCCTTGGCCGGGTCGAAGCTCACCGAGCACACGCCTGGATTTTGGGGCCCCATGGCCGGATCCACGTCGACGCAGACCTGCAGCTCGGGGAAGGGCTGCCCGGCGTTCACGGCCTGGGTGTCCTCCGCGAGCGTGTTCAAGCCGTATGACCACACTTGGGAGTGGACGTACATGTCCGCGTTGGGCGCCCCGTCCATGTTCGGGTCCGGCACCAGGTTCGTCAGCGGGAACCGGTTGCAGGCGGCGAACGGGTTCTGGGCACCCGGGTCGCAGGTCTGGCAGAACGGCTGGTTCGCTGGCTCGAAGCAGTCTCCCGGCCCGGCCTGGCCGGAGTCGGGCTGATCGGCCACCAAGGTGGTGCACTGCTCGGGGGTGCTGCCGCTTTCGGTGTAGCCGAAGGGGCCCGCCGGAAACTTGCCCTCTTCGATGCGGATCAGGTCGACCTCGCCGCAGCAGAAGCGGTTGGGCCCGCACTGACCCCCGCGGGTCAGACAGCCCGGGTCGCAGCAGGAGCCCAGGACCTCTCGGTTCTCGTCACCCAAAAACGGGGCGTTTCGGCAGTTCTGCTTGCTCTGCACGTCACCGGCCTGGGCGTCCACGCACACGGCGGTGCTGCCCAGCTCACCCGACGACTGACAGTCGCCGCCGGCTACGAATGGACCGCCCCGGTAACAGCCCGGCACGCAATCCGGGAACGGCGCCTGGAACGGATCGCAGGCCTCTCCCGGGTCGCAGTCTCGGTTGATGTTCTCGCCGGGTCCGAGCTCGCAGCCCAGCTGCTGGCAGCTGTTCGCGTCATGATAGTCCTTGAACTTCCGGGGAAGCTGGTCCCGGCCGATCAGGTTGCAGTAGGTTCCGAGGCCCGCCGGATCTTCGATCTCGTCGCAGTCCGCGTCCTCTTCGCAGGGGGCGCCGCAGTTGCCGTCCGCGTTGCAGACCTGGCCTACCGGGCATTCGCCAGGGGTGCAGCCCGACTTGCAAACCCCGGTGGTGCGCTCGCAGAAGGGGAGGTCTGGGTTCTTCTGGATGCAGTCCTGGTCGTTTTTGCAGTAGTCGGCACAAACCTCGACCACGCCTACGATGCCGAGGCCCGTGCACCGAAGGCCGCCGGAGCCCTCGCAGACCTCGTCGAAGCACTGGGTCTCCAGGATCGTGTCGCAGTCGACGTTTTCGTCGGCCACGCCGTCTTCGTCGGTGTCCACCACGTCGCAGAAGAACAGGTCTTCGCAACCCCGCGGGTTCACGCAGCGACGGTCCTGGTTGGCTTCATAGCCCCGGGGGCAGCCCTGCTGGGCCGGGTGGGCGCAGTAGCTGTTGCCGTCCTCGTATTGGACGCAAGCGATCTGCCGGTCTCGGCTCAAAAAGCCCGCCTCGGCGGCCATGAGTCCGCAGTCCGCATCGGTCTCGCAGGGCTCGCAGTTGGCCCGGGAGCGCACGCACACGTTGCCGTGGTCTTCCGAGCACACCGCCGCCACGTGGGCGCCGTGGCCGCAGTCGTCGGCGTCGGACA
>DAPKRQ010000098.1:0-22440 GCA_031800475.1 Myxococcales bacterium LLY-WYZ-16_1 | reverse complement strand
GCCGGGACCCCCACCATGCAGACCGAACGGGGCCCGGACCCGGCGCTCCGTCAGCAGGGAAATCTCGACCGGAGCCAGGAACTCGAAGGTGCGGACCAACCCGCGGCCGCCCCGGTTTGCGCCCAAACCCCCCGACCCCGGACGGACCCCGAATCGGATCAGGCGGACCGGAAAACGGGCCTCCAGGACCTCGGGGTCCGTGATTCGGGTGTTGGTCATGTGGGTGTGGACCCCATCCACCCCGGGCGCTCGGGCGGTGGCGCCGGATCCGCCCGCCACCGTCTCGTAGTAGCCGAATCGGTCCGTGCCGAAGGTGAGATTGTTCATGGTTCCCTGGCTGGCGGCGGCCCGGTCGAGGGCGCCGAGCAGCACGTCCACCACGCGCTGCGAGGTTTCCACGTTTCCGCCACACACCGCCCGTCCCGCCGGCGGATTCAGCAAACAGCCTTCCGGCAGGATCAGGTCGATGGGCTCCAAGACGCCCTGATTCAGGGGCAGGCCGGGCCCGAGCATGGACCGGAGCACGTACAGGAGGGCCGCCACCGTCACCGCCGGCGGCGCGTTCAGGTTCGAATCCACCGCCGGCCCCGTGCCTCCGAAATCGACCCGAAGGCGGTCGGCGCGGCGGGTCAGGCTCACCTGGATCGGGCATCCGTCGTCGAGATGGTCTTCGAAGGATGCCGCTTCGGGGAGGGCCGCGATCAGATCCCGCACCCGGTTGGCGGCGCTGATCCGCAGATGGTCCATGTAGGCCCGGACCCCGGCCGCACTCAGGTTGTGGGCCAATTCCCGAAGCAAGCGCACCCCCGTGTTGTTCGCGGCGATCTGGGCTTCGAAGTCGGCCAGGTTCTGGTCCGGGTCGCGGGCCGGGTGCGGGACCTCGGTGAGCCGAGCCCGGAGAGCCTCGTGCAAAAACTGGCCGCCGTCCACGGCAAGCTCGTTTCGAAAGACCACCCCTTCTTCGTCGAGGTGCTCCGAAAATGGAGGCATGGAACCGGGAGTGATGCCACCGATGTCCGAATGGTGCCCGCGGCTCGCCACGAAGAAGCGCTCGCCGTCGATCGATACCCCAGTGACCATGGTGACATCGGGCAGATGAGAGCCGCCCGCGAAGGGGTCGTTGCAGACGAACACCTGGTCGTCCGCCGGCTCGGGGTGAGCCTTCAGGACAGCAGCCACCGTTTCTCCCATGGCGCCCAGGTGGACCGGAATGTGGGGAGCGTTCGCCACCAAACGCCCGGCTCCGTCGAACACTGCACACGAGAAGTCGAGCCGCTCCCGAATGTTCGTGGATAGGGCAGTGTTCTTCAGAACGGAACCCATCTGTTCGGCGATCGACATGAACCGGTGGCTCATGATCTCGAGACGAACCGGGTCGGGGGTGTGGAGCTCGCGCTCGCGAAGATGGGCCACTTCTGCGTCGCCCTGTCCCTTCATGTGCAGAATTCCGTCGGGCCGGCGTTGGACCCGAAAATCGGATTCGACCACCACCGTTCCGGTCTGGTCCAGGACTACGCAGGGACCCGGCGTCCACGTTCCGACCTGGAGCTGGTCGCGGTCCAGCACCGGCACGTCCTGCCACTCGCCGTTCAAAAAGATTCTTCCAAAGCGATGCACCGAATCGTCCGAGGTCGGTTCGGGCATGTTGGGAGGCTCCGAGGGGCCGATGGCTTCGACGCGGACCGCGACAGTTTCGATCGGGTGGCCGGGACGTACGTAGCCGAACCGCTGCTGATGGGCCTCTTCGAAGGCAGACTCGAGGTTTTCGGTCCAGTGGAGGGTCAAGACCGTCTCGGTGCCCGCGTATCTCAGATCGACACGCCGGCGAAGCAGGGGCTTTTCGAAGCCCTGGTCGCGCAGCGCCTCGGCGCCTCGTTCTTCCAACTCCCGCGCCAGGGGCTCCAGAGGCTCGGGCGGTCGGCCCACGACCGGGTGACCGATGGCGTCGCGGACGCCGTCCCACGTCACGTCTGCCAGACCCATGCCGAGCGCTGACAGGACTCCCGCCAGCGGATGGATCAAGATGTCGGTCATCTGGAGGCGGCGGGCGATGGCGCAGGCCGCTTGGCCGCCGGCGCCGCCGAACACCACCATGGCGTGGGTCCGCACGTCGTGGCCCCGGGCCACCGAGACCTTTCGGATGGCCTCGGCCATGGTGGCGCAGGCCACGTCGAAAAAGCCTTGGGCCAGGGTTTCAGGCTGCTCGAACCCGCAGGTCTGGGCTCGTTCGGACAGGACCTGTTGCACCCGGGCTTCGTGCAAGGCGAACGGAAAGCGGTCCGGCACCAACCGACCCAGGACGAGCATCACGTCCGTGAGGGCCAACTCCCTTGCGTCGTCCGCTCCATAGGCCAGGGGACCCGGTCGGCTCCCGGCGCTGTCGGGGCCGACGGTCAGTCGGTCGGGGTGGGCCCGACAGATGGAGCCGCCGCCCGCCGCCACGGTGTGGACGTCCATCATGGGGGCCCGGATTCGGACCCCCGCAACCTGACTTTCGTAGACCCGCTCGGGTTCCGTTTCCCACCGGCAGACGTCGGTACTCGTACCGCCCATGTCGAAGCCCACGGCTCGCTCGAAACCGCAGTCGCGAGCGACCCGACCCACGGCGACCACGCCCCCCGCCGGTCCGGACAGGACCGCGTCGCGCCCGCGGAAGCGCTCGGCATCGACCAGGCCCCCGCTCGACTGCATCATCCGAATGCGGCTGCCCGGCAGCTCGGCGCGAAGGCGCTCGGCGTAGCGCTCCAGCAGGGGCGTCAAGTAGGCGTCCGCCACGGCCGTATCTCCGCGGGCCACGAAGCCCTGCTGGTCCGAGACTTCGTGGGACAGGGTGAGGTGGTCGAAGCCGGCTCGGCGGGCCAGGTCGGCCAGGGCTCGCTCCAGTGCCGGGGCCCGGATGCCGTTCAGCACCAAAACGGCGACGCTTTCGCAGCCCGCCTGCCGGGCGGCCTGCAGGCGCTCCAGCTCGGTGGTTTCGTCCGGTTCGGCCAAAATGGTTCCGTCGGGGGCGGCCCGGGCGCAGCTGGAAACCACCTTGCGGTAGAGGGGCTCGGGCTTTTCGATCTCCAGCTCGAACAGTTCGGGGCGGGCCTGGGTCCCGATCTCGAGGGCATCTTCGAAGCCCTCGGTCACGACCAGGGCCGAAGGCACGCCACGCCGCTCGAGCAGGGCATTGGTGGCCACGGTGGTCCCCATGCGCACTTCGCACGGGGGAATCGGACCGTCGGGCAGGTTCAGGACCCGTCGAATGGCGGTGATCGGGGCCTCGTCCGCCGACAGGACCTTCGCAACTCGGATTTCGCCGGACGCCGTGTCGAGACCGATGCAGTCGGTGAAGGTCCCGCCACGATCGATCCAAAAATGCCATCGAAAGGTCACGGGACCCATCTTCAAAGACTTTCGGTCCGTTGGATACACCAAATGGGTGCTGGGAACGTCCCTCCCTGCGCGGCTCGACCTGGACGATGGCGAGCCGCTCGAGCTGGTTCGGGTGCCGCCCGACCCGGCGGGACCGGGTCTGCCGGAGGCGGTCCGGGGGGCGGTCCACGTGGACGCCATCCACGACGGCAACCGCATTCCCGCCGAGTACTTGAGCCACGCCCCAGAGCCCGCCTGGGAAGGACTGCAGGCCCGCTACGCAACCGAACGCGATTGGGGGGCCGCTTTGCTGGCGGGAGCGCTGGCAGGGGCCCTTCGGCTGGAGGGATTTCATCGGGTGAACACGGCCCGGGTGCTCCTGGACTTCGGACGCTTTCCCGGGGTGACCCCGTCGGGAGCGGGCGAGAAGGAACGATGCGCCATTCACGCGCCCTTCGATTCATGGCTGACCTTCGACCAGCGGCGCCGGCTTTTGGAGGGCCACTACGACCGGATCTCGGCAGACATGGCTCGCTGCATCGAAGGGGCGCGCATCAAGGTCGCGGTGCACACCCATGACCCGGGACCCGATGGGGCCCGGACCCGACCTCCGGTCACGCTGCTGACTCAGGTGAAGCGACCGGCCCATGGGGCTGGAAGCGACCGTCCATCCCACGCCTTGGGTCCGTTCGACCCCCTGTTTCCGCCGGAGCTCTTTCAGTCTACGGCCGACCGCCTGCTCCGGGCTCGGCTGACACTGACCCTCGAAGAGCACGGGATCAACGTATCCGAGAACGACCCGGAGCCCCTTCCGCTGGGGTCCGTCGAGGCTCGCGGAATCGTTTGGAAATACTTTCGAGAACTCCGGCAGGCCTACGAAAGAGCCCATCCCTGTCGGCCGGAGCGCCGCTCTGCTCGGGAGCTGGTCTGGGAGATGCTCTCGGATACCAGCCTGCGCTCCGGCACGGCGGTCTCGTTGCGAGGTTCGATCCATCAGCTTCGAAACCCGCCGCCGGTGTTCGCCGACCAGTTCGATGCGGCCCTGCGCGAATACGAGGCCATCCGCCACCACGTTCTGGACCACTGGGACGAATGGGTGGCCGAAGCTGCGAATCCGGCTCGCCGAACTTCGTTTCTCGTTGTTTTGGTTCGGAAAGATATTCTTTGGAATGGAACGCAAGGGCCCTTCGGCGCGCCCCGACGCGAGCCAGCTCGGCAACTCGCCCGGGTCCTGGCCAAAGGCATTCGGCGATACTTCAGCGAGGACAGGCGGGAGCTGTGGGACTGCGACGTGCGCCGAAGTCTTCCGCCAATTCGCTTGGCCAGCGTCGCCGACTGATCGGCTTCGCCCACAAAGGCGGGCGACGCCCGAACTTCCCGCCGTAGCTCTGCTGTTCGTCGTGGATGATGGCGCGTCGATGGGCGCGTTCGAAGACAATCTTCGACTCCTGACGGATCAATTGGGCGTGGCACTCGCCAACGAACACGGTGGACTTCACTCCTTTCGCGTGGCCCGCTCCGGGGCAGCACGTTTGCATCGGCTGCGTGGGCGCCGCTTCGCCGAGCCGTCGGGCGCTTTTTCGGGGGCCGCTCCACCGATCCGTCGAAGACTCGGGGGCGCCGCCTTCAGTCTCCGGAGTTCCCAAAAAGAATTTCGTTCACTCGCTCGGTGCGCTGATCGGGCGGCAGTTCCTTCCCGATACCGTGGTTCCACAGCTGAACCAACTCGCTTCGCGAAAGATCCGGATACTTGGCGGCTAGGATGGCCGGCACGGTCACCAGATGACCCAACCCGTCCCGCTCGGTATCCTTCAGGTCTTTGAGAACGCGGGGATCCTGCATCAGGTCCGCGAGTTGATCCACCGACAAGTCAGGATTCGCGGACATCATGGCGTAGGCGGTAGCGAGCGCATCGGGACTCGCGAAGCTCGTCCCGTTCTTGTCGCTGCGCCACCGAAGCCCGTTGTTGTCCTTCTCGCCCGCCGGGCCCACGGCCATGTCGATGCCGCGGCTGACGATCTCGGGCTCGGCGCCCGAAAGATCGGCGATGCGGTCGTCCGCGAATCCGACTCCGTTTTCGTCCACGGCACCCACGTCGATGATCCCGGCCACATCGGCCCCGGCCACCTTCGACGCGCCGTAGTCCTCGTAGCTCTCTGTCGCCAGCTTCCCCTCGTTCCCGGAGGCTCGGAAGATCAAGATCCCTTCGGAGCGGGCCTCGGTCACTTCGTTTTCGAAAGTGGCGTGGATCGAAGCCCGCCTCTCGATCCGGTCGGGATCTTGCTCCGCCGCTCGGTATCGCTGGACTAGGGAATTTCGAACCGCGGCTTCATCTTCCTTCGTGTAGGGGGGGCCGTGATCCAACAGTTCCACGACGTCGTCGTAAGTGGCGCTTCCTTCCGGCGCTCGCAGCGCAAACGTGACCTTCGTTTCCAGAGCACGCGCAGGACTCGTGCCCCACGACATGTTGACCAGAGCAGCCCTACCGTCGTTGGGCTTGTCGTCTCGAATCTCGCGAAGTTCCGCCGCTTGACTCATCATCTTCTCGACTTGCTCGTCTGCGGCGAGTTCGGCCATGGCGTCGAGACCGAGCTGGTTGTCCTTCAGCTGCTCCCGCCTTTCACCAACCGACGAATACAATGAATTCTCTTCCTTCGAAAAGAGTTTAGACCTGGTCTCGGCGCTCGCTTCATCGAAGTCCAAGTAGACTTCGGCTCCGCGTCCGAAGGTGGAGCTGCCCGCCACGGCCCGAGTGACCGAAGCGCCGTGGTCCCGGTTTTGGTCGTTGACGACGATGCGGGGGCGCTCCGAAGGCTCGGAATCGAGCAGGTTCAGGTTGTCGACCACCATCCGGTCGGCATCATGCGCTTTGGCGAAGGCGTGCTCCTGGCGGATGTATCCCGGAGCGCTCAGAGCTTCCTCGGCGTTTTCGCGGGCGCGGTCGCTGAACGGCGAGACGGCCTCTTCGCTGGCTGGAGGGTCCGAGGGGCGAGACGTCTGCCGAGTGTCATGGGTCTGCTCGACGCGCAACTTCAGCTGCTGCTGCACGGGATCGAATCGGAAGGCATTCCAGGCTGCCTCCCGAGACCCTGGCCGCGGGGCCGGAGGGTGGCTGTCTTTCGGCGGTCCGGCTTCGAAGGCCCCCTCGCCTTCATCGACCGCCAGGTCCTCGGCGGTCGGCTCGGGTTGAGCGACGGTCGGCCAGCCCGCCTGGCGGAGCGCGCCGTCGATGCGTGGACTTCCTGTCATGCTCGAGCGTATCGGCAGGGCCCCACGCCCGTTGCGGCCGAAGGGGTGTGCACCGGCTGCGCAGACTGCGCCGAAACGCTGCACCATCCAAAAATCGGCCCCGAAACCCGGGCGAAAGTACCGATTCGGGGGTGGACACTCTCTTCGACGGGTCCGCGGCAACCGAACCCGTAAGAACAGAGTGCAGTGGCGACGGTCCCGGCGACGTGGCTCCGCCGTTCGATGAGGCCCTGCCAACCCGAGGAGTCTGGACCCATTCCCTTGGAGCCCGTTCGGCCTGCGCCGGTCCACGACCGTCATGGGTCATGGGGTCGGAGCAGGCCGCACGGCGAGGAGCCTGGCCAGCCGCCAACGGAAGGCGGGCCTCACAGATCGACCCAGATCTCGGGTCAGTCGAAGCACCGGTCGTACAGGGCGAGAATCCGGCGACGGCTGGCCTCGACCGAGGCTTTGAGCCAGCGGTCCAGGTCCTTCGCATCCACGCTGGCGCTCCGGTAGGCATTTCGGTGTTGGCGGGCCAGGATCGATACTTGGGTCTCGATGGCCGCGTGCCGGGACTCGCCATCGATTTTGTCGACCTTCACCTTCGCTCGACCGAGGCGACTTCTGAGCAGAAAGCTGCGCCGACCGAGCTTGACCTCTCGGTGATGGTAGGGCGTGAGGTTCCGCCAGATCTGCCGCACGGCTTGGTCGAGGCGGTCGTCGTCTTCGATCAGCCGCTGCCCCCAGCTTGCGGCGGCGAGAGGCATCTCCTTCAGTTCGAGCAGGTCGAGGCGTTCCCGTTCGTCTTCGGCCAGGACCAACCACCGTCGCAGGCCCCCGGATCCACCATCGGCCACCTTGCGTTCTGCCACCGAAAGGATCCGCATTCCCTCGATTCGGGCTGCCTCGTCCAAGGCCGACAGGATCTGGGCACTCCGTATGGGGTCGACTGGCGCGAGAGCCACGTCCGAGTCGTCGAAGCGAAAGCGAGAGCCGTCGGTCCACTTCGCCAGCTCCTTTGCATCGCTTTCGACCACAGACGGGACCAGGTGGAGCGGCAACTCCCGGGGGTGGGTCCGATCGTGGACGATATCTTCGTACAGTGCGAGATGGTCGTGCGGATCCGCCACTTTGGACAGCCGAAGACCCGTGAAGTAGCGGAGGGCATCGAGGGCGGCCCACCCGGGCCCCGCATCGTCCAGGTCGTTGAACACGTATCGGGGTCCCTCCCGAAAGCTGATGACGCCAAAATTGTCGGGATGGGGGTCGCCCAGGCAAAAGCACGTACCGCCGGGGATCTTTTTTCGAGCAACGTCGGCCATCTCCAGGTGCCAGGCGTGTGCGAAGCTGCGAAAGAAACGAAAGGGACTCTTGCCGGCCGATGACCACTTCTTTTCGAAGGATTCCTCATCGAGGTGCGCGTTGCTCGCCCGAAAGAATGTTTTCGGCATTCGTTTGGCCGGCACAAAATCGTCGTCGTCGATCGGCTTCATCGTCCCTCCTCGAGTGCTCGTTTCCTTGTCCGCGTACGGGGCCGATGAGGGAATCGGTCGGAGATCGGAGGACCGCTCAGGCAGGGAATGCCCCTCCCGTGCGAGCCGTGGGGTCAACGCTCCCGGTCGAGCGCGCGGCCATCGAAGCGCAGCTCCGGTCGGCTGGGTTCTACCCAGCCCAGCCGGATGTACCGGTCTACCGGCGGCGGTTCCGGTCTGGATAGGGGGGCGGGGACGGAATCGGCCGAGGGTCCGCGGCGAGCTTTTCGAGCAGGTCGTCCACCGCCCGGTCCAAGAGGGCGTCTTCGCCAGCGAATGCGCGGTGCGGATCGTTTCGCACCACCACGTCGGGTTCGACCCCGTGACCCTCGATGAGCCAGGCGCCCTCTGGGCCGTAGACGCCGATCTGGGCCACGCTCGCCATTCCACCGTCGACCAGGCCGGTGTTGTAGCTGAGCCAGATTTCGCCGCCCCAGGTCCTGACCCCGTACACCGGGCCCAGCCCGAGCCGCCGAAAGCCTTCGGCGAAAGCTTCTCCGTCGGACGCGGTGCGTTCATTGACGAGCACGATCATGTGTCCACGAAAGGCCGATTGCATGTTGGGAAGCGGGCGGGCGTTTCTCGGCTTCCACCAAAACCATGCCTTTCGAAGAAGCTTTTCCAGGATCCAGCTGTCGATGTTGCCGCCTCGATTGTTGCGTACGTCGATGATCAGGGCCGCCGCATTCTGCACCGGGTGGAACTGTCGGGCCCACGCGCCGATGTCGTCCCGCCCCATGGAGCGCAGATGCACGTAGCCGATTTGCCCACGGCTCAGCTCTTCGACGCGCAGACGACGCGTGTACTCCCACTCCGCGTAGCGAAGGTCTGAATCTTCCTTCGCGGTGGACGGGGTGACGAGGGCACTCCACTCCCGGTCGCCCCGACGCAGCCGGAGCCGGATGGGTCGCCCGGCTGTTCCTTGAAGCAGGGCGCCCACGTCGAACACCTCCCGAGTCGATGCGCCATTCACCGCCATGATCAGGTCTCCTTCTCGAATACCTGCAGAAGGTTCGGCCAGGGGTGACCGCAGGTCCATCCGGTCTGGATCCGCCACGTATACGTGTTCGATTCGAAATCCGTCCGGCACCCGTTCCAGTCGAGCACCCAGATGCCCGAACGCCATCTCCGTTCGGTCTTCCCGCACGTCTCCGCCGAACACGAAAGTGTGAAGTGCCCCGAGCTCGCTGACCATTTGGGCGATCAGGTCGTTCAGTTCCTGCCGGTCGCTCACGCGGTCCACCAGCGGCAGGTACCGTCGCCGCACCGCCGCCCAGTCGACCCCGTGCAGGCCGGGATCGTAGAAGTAGTCTCGCTGCAGTCGCCACGCCTCATGGAACATGTGCTGCCACTCGAATCTCGGGTCTACCTCCAGGTGAACGCCGGAAAGGTCTACCGTGTGGGGGGCGAGATCGTCCGGAAGCTTTTCAGCTGCAGGAATCACTCGAAGCGATTCCTTTTCGCGGAGCAACAATGTTTTCAGATCTGGGCTCAGAGCATAGCCAGTGATGTCGGACGCGATGGTCTTCAGCTCGGGTCCCTTTCGATCTCGGGGCTGGATCTCGACGGTGACGAGCTCCTTCTTCCCGCCGTACGGCGTTTCGGTGCGGGTCGCGAACAGCCGGCCGTGGGCGACGGTCAAGTCCCGATAGTTGTCGGGCGGAACCGGAACCCGAAACAGGCGGTCGAAGGCTCCACCCAGCTGCACCGGTGCCGTGGGGGGCGGACCCTCGGACCGCCCGTTCGAGCCTCCGTCCGTATCGTCGCCTCCGTCCGCATCTTCCTTTTCGGCCGGATGGAGCTCGTCGGCGGGATCGAAGGGCGAGCGCTCGGGTCCGGACAGAGGCAGGCCCACGATGAAAGTCCGTTCATCGAAGTACGGCTCGGGCTGGAACGTACCCCATGGGCTCGGCACCGAAGATACGAGGTTCCGGTCGGTGAGGAAGTACAGGTGTCGGCCCTCTGGGTCGAAGGCGGGCGTGTGGCTGTCGGTCCGAGGTGAAGACACGGTTCCCCTGCGGCCCGTCTTTGTGTCGAACAGGCGCACCGTCCGCATGTGGTTGGGCTCCACCGCCACGTAGGCGAGCCACCGGGAGTCTCGCGACCAGGCCAGGTCCGAAAACGATCCGATGTCCGAGCGGTCCACCACGATGCTCACGTCTCGGGGCCGGTCGTACAGGTGCAGCCTGTGGGCGCGATCGCGAAACGCGATTCGCTGGCCGTCCGGGGACGGCGTGAGCTGGTCCCGAAAGCCCGGTCCGTATTCGGTCAGGCGCTCGGACGGCCCGATCCCCCGAGACGACAGGACGACCAGATCGAGCTCTCCGTCGAGCCCATCCGAAAATGCGACGAGTTCGTTGCCCTCGGTACCCAAAAAGCGAACCTCTCGCAGCCGGCCCAGTCCTTTCGAATGGACGCGTACGGTACGGCCGATTCCCGCCGGAACGACGTAGGCTGCTCCGCGGATGGTGAGTACCACCCGGTTCCCGTCGGGAGAAAGAGCTGCGCTTCGCAGATTCGGCCAGACCTCGTCGGTGAAGCGTCGCCTTCGGTGGTCCAGGTCGGTCGAGA
The DNA here is from genome assembly GCA_031800475.1 of Myxococcales bacterium LLY-WYZ-16_1. Classification (GTDB taxonomy): domain Bacteria; phylum Myxococcota; class Kuafuiibacteriia; order Kuafuiibacteriales; family Kuafuiibacteriaceae; genus Kuafuiihalomonas; species Kuafuiihalomonas phototrophica. The sequence continues at coordinate 11,749 of DAPKRQ010000098.1, read as the reverse complement.
GAGTGAGCGGAATCGGCTCCGGTTCGCCGTCGCTCGCTGGCTCCCACAGATAGAGGTCCGCCCCGACCCGCAGAACGATGATCCGTCCGTCGGTTCCGGTTTCCCGAACCCCGATGCCCTCGAATCGGGTGTGTTGCTTCAGGTCGTCCCCATTCAGGTCGGTGGACCAAAGATTTGGGGTCCCGTCTCGATCGCTCGAGTGGAACAATCGGTCACCGACCACCATGGGGCCTCGAGCCGGCGCGTCGTCGGGAGTCACGGGCCGAGCCCGCGGATCGCCCTCGCGCCACTGCCAGATCCGCTGCATCCAGCCGCCCCGGTAGCCTTTGGTTCGGCTGCTCTGACGGCGGGGCCGGGTGAAGTAGAGGGTCCGTGAGGCCTGCGGCTCCGCAGCCGGCCCAAATGCCCCTTCCGCGGCTCGAAACAGGGGGATCCGCTCCTGGGCGCCGGTGTTGGGGTCGACCGTCGCCAGTTCCACGCCGGGGAGGGTTACGTACCGGCGGTTGCGGAGCAGGATGCGGCCATCTGGGGTCCAGCCCACCACCGCTTTGGGCAGGCCGTCCCAAGTGAGCCGGGTCGGCTCGCCCCCGTTTGCATCGACCCGGTACAGGTCCGGCACCCCTTCGCGCCGGCCCACGTAGGCCACCCGCTCGCCGGCGGGACCGAAGTGCGGCGTGGATTCGGGCCCGGCGTGGGAGGTGAGTCGCCGAGCCAGGCCGCCGGTCGACGGGCCGACGAACAGATCCCCTTCTGCCACGAACACGACCCTCGCGCCGTGCACATCCGGTTGCCGAAGGTAGCCCTCGACTCCGCCTCCGCTCGGCGCCGCGACCGCCAAGGCTGCCGCCGGCGCCACCCAGCCCATCGACATTCCTTTCGCGCTAAAAGGGGGCGATGCCGGCGGTCAACCCAACTCTTCCCCCGCCCACCGCCTCCGCGATTGGGGGGGCGGCTGGGGCCGCATCTTCTCGGGCCCTCGCTCTACGCGGCTCAGCCGACGCCGTACGCGGCCCAGAGCCGGCGGCGGGCTTCTGTCAGGGTGTCCAAGGTCTTGCAAAAGGCGAAGCGGAGCAGTCGGTCTCCGGCCTGAGGATTCTCGGTATAGAAGCTTTGAGGTGGAATACCCACAACCCCCGCCTTCTCCACCAGATGTCGCGCATATTCGAGCGAATCGCCTTCGAATACCTTCGAAAAGTCTGCCAAAAGGAAGTACGCGCCACCCGGGTCAGGCACCTCGAGCCCGACTGCACGAAGCGACTCGAGCAAGTGAGCTCGGCGGGCTTCATAAGCGCTCCGTATGCCGTCCAGGTACTCGCCCGCCAGGGCGTCGAGCCCGGCCGCCGCTCCGTGCTGAAGCGGGGTGGCCACGCAGAATGAGTCGTTTTGATGGACCATCTGCGCCGCCTCGATCAATGACCTCGGCCCGGTGGCCCAGCCGAGCTTCCATCCGGTCATGGCGAACGTTTTGCCAAAGGTCGAAACCGTGACCGTTCGCTCCCACATGCCGTCCAAGGTGGCGATCGGTACGTGGGAATGTCCCTCGAACACGATGTGCTCGTAGACCTCGTCGGAGACCACCCACAGGTCATGGCGCCGGCAGAGCTGCGCCAGGCCGTTCAGTTCGTCTCGCGTGAACACTTTGCCGGTGGGGTTGTGGGGCGTGTTCAACAGGAGCATTCGGGTCCGGGGCCCGATGGCCCGTTCCACCGCCTCGAGATCCACGCCGAAGTCCGGAAACTCGAGGGTCACGGTCTTCAACGTGGCGCCGGCCATCACGGCCCCGGGGCCGTACGTGCTGTAGTGGGGTTCGAAGGTCAGCACCTCGTCGCCCGGCTCCAGCAAGGCGGCCATCAGGGTGGCGAGGGCCTCGGACGCGCCGCAAAACACGCAGACCTCGGTCATCGGGTCCACATCCAGGTCATAGAATCGCTTTTGGTGTTGGCTGACCGCCCGGACCATCTCGGGCACGCCCATGGACCGGGCGTACTGGTTGTGCCCGGCGCGCATGGCTTCGAACGCGGCCCGGTGGATCGCTTCCGGTCCGTCGAAATCCGGAAAGCCTTGGCCCAAGTTCACCGCTTCGTATTCGCGGGCGAGCTCAGTCATCTCGCTGAACACCAGCGTGCCGAATCGCTGCAGTGCCTTCACTCCCATACCGAAATCATCCTTTCAAACGAAGAAAGACGCGCTCAACGGCGCTTTTTCGTTTTGCGGTGCCGTGGTTTGGGCTTTCGGCCCCGTCGAGGTTCGTCCCGCTGAGGGGGGCGCCGGCCCCGGGAGGCCGTGGCTCGGGGCTCGGGACGCCGGCGGGGCGGGCTGCTGGCTTCGACCAGGTGCATCTCCACCTGACGGCGGGCCACGTTGGCCTTGGCAACCTGAACCTCGATCGAGTCGCCCAGAGTGTACATCGCCCCCGAGTTCACGCCCCGAAGGGAAGCGCCGTACGGATCCGGCTCGTAGTAGTCGGATGGAAGGGTCTGAATCGGCACCATCCCTTCGATGAAGGGCTCTACGGTCTGAACGAACAGGCCGAAGTTCTGGACGCCGGTGATGACACCCGGCAGGTGCTCACCCACCAGCTTTTCGGCGATGAGCGTCCGGTCCAGGTCCAGCGAGGCTCGCTCCGCCAGCATCGCCTTGCGCTCGGCGTCCGAGCAGTGGGTGGCCATCTCGTCGAGCCGCTCCTCCGAATACCAGGAGGGCTCGTCGTCCACGAGTTGCTTCAGGACCCGGTGCACCACCAGGTCCGGATACCGCCGGATCGGCGACGTGAAGTGCAGATAGGCCGTGGAAGCCAGTCCGAAGTGTCCCTTGTTTTCGGCAGCGTAGCGAGCCTGGGCCAGGCTTCGCAGCAGCAGCTGGTGAAGCGCCTTTCCGTTGCGGTGCTCGGACAGCTGCAGCAACAGCCGCGAGATGTCTGCGGGCGTGGCCGGGTCGCCGATCCGAACCTGCAACCCCAAAGACTCGCAGAGCTGCACGAACGTCGATAGGCGCTCCGGATCCGGGTCCTCGTGAATCCGGAACAGGGCCGGCATCTCGTGGGCGAGCAGATGTCGAGCCACCGCCTCGTTGGCTGCGATCATCAAGTCCTCGATGATCCGATGGGCGTCGTTTCGGGGTCGTCGAACCGCCTCGATCGGATGGCCCTCTTCGTCGAAGACGATGGCCGGTTCGGGCAGATCCAAATCGACCGCGCCCCGTCGGAGGCGCCGCTCCTGCAGTTTTCGGGAGACCTGGGCCAGGACCAACAAGGTCGGCAACAGTTCCCGGCACTCGTCATCGGGCTCTCCGTCCAAGGCCTTGGCGACCCGGGTGTAGGTCAATCGAGCTTTCGAGCGCATCACCGCCCGGTGAAAGCGGGCGTCCCGCACCCGGCCGGTTTCGTCCACCAGCAGCTCTGCCATCATGCACAGCCGGTCCTCGTGGGGCACCAGCGAGCACAACCCATTGGAAAGAGCTTCGGGCAGCATGGGAATCGCCCGATCGGTCAGGTAGGTGCTGGTGCTGCGGCGGTAAGCTTCGTCGTCCAGGGCCGTGCCCAAACGCACGTAGTGAGAGACGTCGGCGATGGCAACGCAGAGCCGGTAGTTCTTGCCTTCGCGGACGGCCCAGACGGCGTCGTCGAAGTCTTTGGCGGTCTCGCCGTCGATGGTGACCAACCCCAGGTGTCGCGCGTCTTTGCGGCCGGTGATGTCTTCGGGACGGGGGGAGGTTCCGAAGGCCTCCGCCTCTTTGACCACCGCGGGCGGGAACGGCCGATCGAGTTCATGCTCGATCAGGAGCTTCCTCATCTCCGTTTCCCGGTCGCCAGGTCGACCCAGGATCTCTTTGATCTGACCAACCGGCATGCTGTGGCCGTCGGGAGCCGGTTCGAATTCCACCTCGACCAGGTCGCCGATCTCGGCGCCGTTTCGCTGGCCGGGCAGGATCAGCACCTCGGTGCTGGGTCGCACCTTCATGCCGGCTTGGGGCTGCGGGCGCGCGTCCAGCTGCACGAAATCGGCGCCCATCTGGCGTTCGAGCACGCCCACGTGCCGCATGGTGGGCCGGTCCAGGATCTCGATCAGCCGCGCCACGGTGCGACGCTGCCGTCCGAGTTGGACCCGCTCGGCCCGAACCCGGTCCTGGTGCTGGGGTCGCAAGGAGTCGTCGTAGACCAAGGGGAGCTGGCTGCGCTGTCCGCTCTCCTGATTGGGGCTCAAAAAAGCGCGGCCCTTGCGGTCGACCAAGACGCGGCCCTCCACGTCTTGACCGGCCCGGGAAAGGCGGTATCGACGACCCCTCTCCCGCTCCAACACCCCCTTTCGGACCAGGGACTTCAAGGTCCGCTTGGCCTCCTTTTCCTTGCGGGGGGGGACGCCGGCCTCCTCCATCAGGCGGGGCAGCGACATGGGGGCCTTCGGCTGGCGCCGCAACACCTGGAGAAAGCGCTCCGGATCCATGCGGTCCAGAACAGCCCAGGCGGGGGATCGGGGGTCAAGCAGAGCTGTCCCGGGAACCGGGCCTGGAGGCGGAAGTCCGGGTTTGACCGGTCCCGGGCCGAGTTGGTCTCGATGCGTCTTCGGCCCTCACATGGAGGGGGCTTCGAGCAGGGCGGCCGAAGCCGCCCGTACCCGGTCGGACCGGTCCGACAGAGCCTGCGTCAGGGCGTCTTCGGCGCGGGTGCGTTGGGGCGGAAAGCGCTGGGCCAGGATCATGGCGGCATAGCAGGCGGTTTCCCGCACCATGCCGTCCACCGCGTCGAAGCGGGACAGGACCAGCTCCTGGTCGATCGCGGTCCCGTTGCGGGCGATCCACTCCAGGGCCACGGAGGCGACCCAGCCGTCCGGTTCGGTGGCCAAGATGCGGGCCCAGGTCAGGGCGCCCGAGTCCACCTCGGGCACGCCGTCGCCGGTGCGGTTGTCCATCAGGGACACCAGCATTCGGAAGTACGCCCGATCCAGGACGTTTTCGAGCAGCTCCAGAGCCTGGCTGCGGGTTTTGGGTGAGGGCGACCGGAGCGCGTTGAAAGCGGCCCGCAGGCCCTGTCCCGGGTGCCGCAGGATGAACAGGTCACCCACCCGACCGAGTCGGCGCTCGGCCCGTTCAGCCAGAGCACTCGACAACAGTTCTGCATCGTTTCGCGCGAACAGGCGGGACAGCGCACGGTCGTAACCGATGGCGGTGAGCTCTGGCTCCACCAACTGGGTCCATGTGTGGTGGTCGAGTGGAAAGTGCGGGTGGCGCTCTCGGATCCGCGCCGCGGCGCGAGCGCAGGCGCTGCGCAGCTCCGGGTCTTTGGACCGCAGGGTCTCGAGCACTGCCTGGTAGGCTCGGTCGTCGCCCCATTGGGCCAGCACCCGGGGCACGCGCCGGCGGATGCGCAAGTCCTCTTGCGGCTGCAAGAGCACCTTGATCAACACGGGCGTGGCCTCGGCGCCGAGCTTGAAGAGGGCACCCACCGACGACGCTGCCACCTCCTCGTCGGAGAGCTTGTAGACCAGCGGCACCAGCAGGTCGAGGGACTCGAGCTCCCCGGCTGCTTGGATCGCCGCCCGCCGGACCCGTCGCGAGCTGTCGTTCAGCAGCCGCTGCAGGGTCTTGGCAAAGTCCTGCCACTGCACCGCCCGAATGATGCGAATGCCGGCCAATCTGTCGGCCACCTCGGGCGACGCGAGCATGGTTTCGAGCGCCTGACCGGCTTGGGTTTGACCTCGAAAGTCCCCGTACCGGGCCAAACCGATCACCGCGGCCGCGCGCACTTCGCGCTCCGGCGAAGACAGGGCGTCTAGAGCCACGGGGGCCCGTTCCGGGTCGATGGCCAGCAGGGTCTGGATCGCAGCGGCCCGCACCGAGGTCTCCGGAGCATCGAGGCAGGCCTTCACCGCGTTCCGGGACTCGAGCGAGCGACGCGGTTCGAGCAGTTGCAAGCTCCGGGTCCGGACCTCGGGGTCTGGGTGCTCGAGGAGCCGTATCAGGTCGTCGAGGGCGTCCACCGACAGGTCACGCACCAGTTCCAAGGCATGCAGGACCTTCACCGGGTCCTCTTGCTGCAGCTGCTGTCGGATCACCGCCTGCGCGTCTTCGTCCACGAGGTCGGTGGTCTCGTCGGGTTCGAGCCGACGGGTTTCGAGGGCTTCGGCCAGGGACCGGACGTAGGCACGGCGCACCTGAAAGATCAGCCCCAACCACACCAAGATGAGGGCCACGACGGCCCCCAGGGCCGACCGGGCCACGATGCCTGCCCCGTAGGTCTGGGTCAGCGCGAAAAGAGTGACGCCCACGACGCCGATGGAGGTGGGCTTCAAGACGCCGTCGATGAAGGCTTTCGCCCGACCTCGCCGATGCCCCGGCACCGGGACGTAGAGCAGGTGGAGGGTGGCGTCGTAGACCGTGTAGCGAAACACGTTTTCCGCCGCTCGCATCAGTGACGCCCCGACGATGGCTCCCGGAAACAACAGCCACGCCCCCGCTCCCATCAGAATGGCGGCCGGCAGAATGGCCAAGCCGGCCACGATGCCTGCTCGGGTCAGGACCCGGCTGGTGACGAATAGCTGCACGCCCGCCGCCGCGATGCCGCCGACCCCGTAGAAATAGCCGAAGAAGGACGCCAGGGCCCGTTCGTCCGAAAAGACCTCTTTGGCTGTGACCTTGAACTGAAAGTCGACCAGGGTGACGACCAAGAACGTCACAGCAACCACCATGCCGATCGAGCGCAGGTGAGCGTCGTGTCCGCCGGCCACCGCCTTCGGAGAAAAGCCTCGGGGTCGCGTGAGCGCATCCATGAGCATCGGCGTGGCCCGGTCCCCGATCCGGCTCACCAGGGTGAAGGCGCCCACGAAGAGGGCTGCGTCCACCAGCAGCAGGTTCGACGGACCGACGATCAGGCTGAGTCCGCCCACGCCCATGCCGCACAAGATGTTCGCCACCACGCCGCCTGCACCGATGAACCCGAACAGGCGTTTCGATTGCTGCGACGTAAAGATGTCGTTGGCCAGGGTCCAAAACTGGATGATGCTCAAGGCTCCGACCACCTCGACCAGCACGTACAGCACCGGATACCAGGCTTCGATCTGGGGTGCGAAGACGACCAAAGCCCAAAGGGTGGCCATGAGAACGCCGGCCGAAAGCAGGGTTGCTTGGGCGCTTCGGTCCCGCCGAAATTGGTCCGCCACCCGACTGTAGCAAAACCCGGCCCCAGCCACCGCGACGGCCGAGAAAACGTACATGATCGGCAGTGCCTCCGGCCCGACCCGGTCCAGGTAGAGCGTATCGCGAACCGTGCGGCCCACGATGAAGGTGCAGACCACCAGGAATTGGTAGGCGAACATGCCGCCCGCGAGCTGGACCTCGTCGGCGCTCACGCCGATGGTCGGCGCCCAAGCCTTCACGAGTCGCTGCACCGGACCATCATGGACCGGTTGGCGCCGCTTGGGGAGGGGCCGTGGCGTCTTCTTCGGGCGGTTTGTCGGAGTACGCAGGCGGTCGGATCAGATGTTCAGAGGTTGGTGTCGGCCACGGTCTTGCGCACACTCTCGGCGCTCTGCTGAATGGCGGCCTTCTCGTCGTCGGTGAGCTCGAAGTCGAGGATCTTCTCGACGCCGCCCGAGCCCATCACGCAGGGCACTCCGAAGTACATGTCCTGGATGCCAAACTCGCCCTGACACCATGCGGCGCAGGGCAAGACGCGCTTTTGGTCCCGGAGGTACGCCTCGACCATTTCCACGGCGGATGCCGCCGGAGCGAAGTAGGCCGACCCGGTCTGATACAGGCCCACCAGCTCGGCGCCACCCTTTCGGGTTCGCTGGACGATGGCGTCCAGCTGGTCCTTCGAGATCAAGCCTTCCACCGGAACACCGCCGACCGTGCACAGCCGGGTGATCGGCACCATGTCGTCGCCGTGCCCGCCGAGCACGAAGGCGGTGACGTCTTTGAGCGATACACCCAGTTCCTCGGCGATGAACGACTTGAAACGAGCGGTGTCCAAGATCCCGGACATGCCCACCACCTTGGCCGGGTCGGCTTTGGTGATCTGCTTCAGGGCGTAGACCATCGCGTCCAGCGGGTTGGCGATGTTGACCATGAACGCGTTCGGACAGACCCGAGCCAGGTGGTTGGCCACGTCGGTCATGATCCCGAGGTTCGTGGCCAGCAGGTCTTCCCGAGACATTCCGGGCTTTCGGGGTAGACCTGCGGTGATGACCACGACGTCCGCCCCCTGCAAGGCGTCGTAGTCCGACGTACCGGTCAAGGTCGCGTCGTAACGCTGCACAGGAGCGGTCTGCATCATGTCCAGGGCTTTGCCCTTCGCCAGGCCCTCGGCCCGGGGAATGTCGAGCAGGACGATGTCGCCCAGCTCCTTTTGGGCTGCCATGAGGGCGATGTTGCCGCCGATCTGTCCGGCCCCGACGAGGCCGATCTTGGGTCGTGCCATGGGCATCGTCTCGACGCCGCGTCCGGCTCCAGTCAAGCGCTGCGGTGCGCCATTTTCCGCAGGGGCGAAAGGCGCGAGGGGGCCGGGTCAGCGTCCGACGCTTGCGGCCCGCTTCATGGCCTGCCGGACCCGGGACTTTCGCACTTCTTCGAAGTTTTCCACGATCGACTCGGCGAAGGTCGAGGTCGAGACCACCTGTTCGCCCTCGCGCTGCTGCGCCAGGTCTGGCGTGACCTTTCCGTCTTCCAGGGTCTTGATCACCGCGTGGGTGACCAGCTCGGCGGCGTCCTTCCAGCCCAGGTGCTCGAAGAGCATGACACCACACAAGAGCACGGAGGCCGGGTTTTCGTGATCTGCCTCGGTCGGGCGCGGCCGTAGGTTGTGGGTGGCTTCGAAGATGGCCGCTTTCGCGCCCACGAAGGCCCTCGGGGCGATGCCGAGCTCACCGGTCAGCGCACTGCCGACGCTCTGGACGAAGTCGCCGTGCAGATTGGTGGCCGCCACCACGTCGAAGGCGTCGGGCTGCACCAGCATCTGCTGCAAGAGCTCCGTCGCCGAGCGCTCGCCCACCACGATCTTGCCGCGAGGAGGCTCTCCATCGAAGTCCTCGTTCACCTGCTGTTCGGTGACGGTGTATTCACCGAACTCCTTTCGAGCGATCTCGAAACCCCAGTCTCGGAAAAAGCCTTCGGTATGCTTCAGCGAGCTCCCGGCGTGGACGAAGTGCACCGACCGTCGCTTGTGCTTCACCGCGTACTCCAAAGCGAGACGCAGGAGTCGCTTGGTTGCGGTGGCGCTGATGGCCTTGATCGCCAGTCCCGAGTCCGGACGGACGGTCTTTTCGATCTTTCGCGCCAGCTCCTGGTTCAGCAGTCCGATCAGCTGTTTGGCCTCGGGCGACCCTTTCTTCCACTCGATATCGGCGTAGAGGTCTTCGGTGAACTCTCGAAATACGAGCATGTCCACGCCGGTCGAGTGGGTCAACGGCGACATTTCTTCGTGCAGAGACCGGATCGGCTTCACGTTGGCGAACAGGTCGAGCTTTTCGCGCAGGAGCCCGTCGTACTCGGCGTGGGCGTGGCCCTCGGGACCCAGGGGACCCTTGATGCAAACCTTGTACTCCTGGATGGCGCGGACCGTGTCCTCGGGCAACCAGTTGCCCGGACCGTACACTTCGTTCCCCTTGTCGCCGGCGAATACCTCGAGCCACTCCAGCCGCTTGGCGTTGGCGTAGCAACGGTCCACGGCCAGGTCCAAGACCTCCTGGGCCGGGCCCCACATCGCCGGGCTGATGCCAACCCCCCGAATGAAGGGCACGATGGGGTCGTCGGGGACCTGAAGCTGGCCGTTCTTGGCGACCGTGATCTTGGAGCCTCGCTTGGGTGGAGTGATCTTGAGATACTTCCCCATGAGCAAGGCGCGATCTATCAGCCTCGTCGGATCTTTCAAGGCCCATATTGGGCCGGTGGGTGGCTGTATTTTCGCCAGGAGTGTGCTAGGCGGGGCGATTTCGGGCTCGGAAGCTCCGCCCCGGCCGGGGCACAACATTCCGTGGACTCGGCCGGTCGGCCGATCGTAACCCCGGGACGTCCATGACCCTGACCGAAGCCGAACTGCGCGAAGCCCTGGCCGCCGTCGAGCGGGGCGGGCCAGACAAATACCACGCCAAGAATCGAGAGTTGGGCAAGATGCATTGCCGGGACCGGATTCGGGCCCTGTTGGATCCGGATCGCCCGGACTGGGTCGAGGACGGAGCGCTGGTCCATCACCGGGCCGAGGGTCTGCCCGCCGATGGCGTGGTGACGGGTGTGGGGCGGGTTCACGGGCGACCGACCGCGATCATGGCCAACGACTCCACCGTCAAAGCGGGCTCGTGGGGTGCTCGCACGGTGGAGAAGATCGTTCGCATCCAAGAGCAAGCTCTCCGTCACCGGCTCCCCCTGGTTTACCTGGTCGATTCGGCCGGGGCTCGGATCACCGACCAGGTCGAGATGTTCCCGGGTCGTCGCCACGCGGGTCGGATCTTCCACAACCAGAACAAGCTTTCCGGCTACGTGCCCCAGCTCTGCGTCTTGTTTGGGCCGTCGGCCGCGGGCGGCGCATACATTCCGGCGTTCTGCGACCAGACGTTCATGGTGCGGGGCAACGCCTCCATGTACTTGGGCTCTCCGCGGATGGCCAAGATGGTCATCGGAGAGGACGTGAGCCTGGAGGAGATGGGAGGTGCCCAGATGCACTGTGAAGTGTCGGGCTGCGGGGACCTGCTGGCCAAAAACGAAGCGGAGGCTCTGTCTGCGGCCCGAGATTACCTGTCCTACATGCCCTCTTGGTGGGACGGGCCCCTGCCGACCCAACCGAGCCAACCTCCCTCGGACGGGCCGGAACTGCAGGCCCTGATCCCCGAAGGCGAGAACAAGGCCTTCGACATCAAGAAGGTGATCGAGCGTTTGGTCGACGCCGACAGCTTCTTCGAGCTGAAGAAGCGTTTTGCCAAGGAAGCAGTCGTCGGCCTGGCCCGCTTGGACGGACGGGTAATCGGCGTCGTGGCCAACCAGCCGAAGCACCTGGGGGGCGTGTTGTTCGTCGACAGCTCCGACAAGATCGCCCGCTTCGTCTGGCTGTGCGACGCTTTTCAGATTCCGCTTTTGTTTTTGGCGGATGTACCGGGCTTCATGATCGGCTCGAAGGTCGAACGCCAGGGGATCATTCGGCACGGGGCGAAGCTGATACAGGCAATCTCCGAGGCGACGGTGCCTAAAGTCAGTGTCGTGGTTCGAAAGGCGTACGGAGCGGGGCTGTATGCCATGTGCGGTCCGGGTTTCGAGCCGGATGCCGCCCTAGCGCTCCCGAGCGCGAGTATCGCCGTCATGGGGCCGCAGGCCGCGGTCAATGCCGTCTTTGCCAATAAGATTGCCGAAAAGCCCGAGGCGGAACGAGAAGCTTACGTCGAGGAACTCCGGGAGTCCTACCGCCGCGACATCGACATCATGAAGTTGGCGAGCGAGAACGTCATCGACGAGATCGTGCCTGCATCCGAGCTGCGGGCCACCCTGATCCGACGCTTCGATCACGCTCGCCAGAAAGACATGACCCCGCTCCGAAAGCGACGGTCCGTGACTCCGGTCTAGAGGTTCGCGATGCAGTTCGTTCGAGACGAAGAACACCAGATGCTGGTGGATACGGTGCGCCGCTTTGCGCGAGAGGTCCTGCAGGAGTCGGCCGAGACCCACGACCGTCGAGGGGCGGTGAATCCGGAGCTCTCGACGAGCCTCGCGGAGCTGGGGCTGTTCGGGTTGCTGCTCCCCGAATCGGAGGGCGGCTTCGATGCGCCTGCAT
>DAPKRQ010000097.1:0-59409 GCA_031800475.1 Myxococcales bacterium LLY-WYZ-16_1 | reverse complement strand
GGCGGGAGACTGGGCCATGGCGGGCGCAACCCGTGTGAGCCCGTGCCCAGCGGGAAGCAAGCCCAGCCGGGTCAACCGTGCGCGATTTCACCGAGACGACGCGGAAGAGACGACGCCCTGCAGCCATGCCACCAGCTTCTCGAAATCGACCGGCTTCTCCAGGACCTCGCTAGCTCCTTGGGACCGGATCTGGTCCGCGGCCTGGTCCCACCACAGGGCCCCCGAGATGACCGCCACCGGCCGGTCCTGCCGAGCCTGACGCAAGCGGTCCAACATCTCGGCCCCAGGGATCTTGGGAAGCATCCAGTCCAGCAAGATCACGTCCGTGTCCGAGCTCTCGGCCAATTCGAGTGCCAGCGGCGGGTTCTGGGTACCAGTCACCTCGCAACCGAATCTCGTCAGAGCCCGCTGCATCAGCTTCACGATCCCGGGGTCGTCGTCGATCACGAGCACCCGGGTCCCCGCCAGCGCAGTCCGGGCGGCGGGCAGCGCGCCCGGAACGGTGCGGCCCCCCGCCTGCTTCCGCGCGGTCGAGCGAGGCCGGGCAAATTGAAGCGCCAGGTCCGTGGACTGCGAAACCTCCAAGACCCGCTGGCTTAGGGCCAGCAGCTGATCCAGGATCTCGGGTGGGGTTCCGGGAATCGCCTCGACGCGAACGCCCCGTCCGCGCACCCAAGCCATGACCGTTCCGGTGAAGTTGACGGTGGTCCCGTCCCCATCGTGAACGAGCAGCTCGAGTGTCTCTCCCTGACACAGCTCCCGATCGACCTGAAGAAACACCCCGGAAGGCGACGGCCGACGGATTTCGGCCTCGAAGCGGTCACCGGCCGGGGACCGGCACGAAGCGACCAATGCGGGTGACCCTTCTTCGGAGTGCGCCATCGAGATTTCCCGGTGGGGTCATTCGGCCGAGCCCGGACGAACTGTAGCGCCGAGGCGAAAGCATGGGCCGAGGTCCCAGGGGTCTTCGATAAACGGGGCACGGCGCGGACGGGGGAAGCCTTCCGGAAGAGAAGCCGCGAGAAGTGGGCGCCTCTGGATCCCGAGCGACGGTCGGCAGGCCGGACCCTTCGGCCTGCTAAACGGCCGCCAGATGGGTGCCACCGCCGGTCTCGCCCCTCACCGCAAGGGCTCGGGCTCGCCCATGCCCACCAAAACCTTCCAATGCTGTGCAGACACGGGCTGCACCGACAGACGCGCGCCCTTCTTCAGAACCATCAGGCCCTCCAAGTCCTCGCGTCCCTTCAGCTGCGGCCGCGTGATCGGATGGCGGAACTGCCGGTGCGCTCGAACGTCCACCGAGTACCAGCGCGGAGCGTCTTTGGTCGCCTTCGGATCGAAGTACTTCGACTTTGGGTCGAACTGGCTGGGATCCGGATAGGCTGTCTTCACCACCTTGGCTATTCCAACGATCGTTTGGGGCGAAGTTCGACTATGATACCACAATACTTCATCATCGAGCTTCACTTCGTCCCGGAGGATGTTGCGTGCCTGGTAGTTTCGGACACCGTCCCAAAGGGTCGTCCTGTCCTCTTCTTGGAGCAGATCATCCCATGAATAGACATCGGGCTCGGTCTTGAACAGCCAGTACTGCTTCGGCATCGAGGGACAGCCTGTCCGGCTTTCGCGTCGCGGACAAGAGCGACGGAACGAACAGGCGCATCGGGCACGAGGCCCTAGATCCAGGGGCGTCCTCAGCGATTGTGCAGTCGAGGTGTTCTAGGCAGGCCCCGCGCGACGCCGGCCTCGTGCCGCCCGACCTCGGCGCACCGATCCCTCACCACGGACCGACAGGTCACGGTCTCAGCCAGATCCAAATAGAGTCGGTGGTGACGCGCCTCTGAGGCAAGCAAGCTCGCATAGAGATCTGCGAGTTCTCCCTCGGGAAGAAATTCGGACAGCAGCTTCATGCGCTCACAAGATCGAGCTTCGATGAAGGCACAGCAAAGCAGCCCGTCGAGAAGCCGTTCGGGCTCCCGTTCTCGGACCACTGAAAGGAGCTTACCCGCGTACGGACTCGGGCGAATGCGTCCGTAGCCCATGCCGTTTCGATTCAATGTCTCCAGGACGAGCTCGAAATGCTCCAGCTCCTCTCGGGCGAGCTCGGACAGCGGTTGCATCAGTTGGGGCTGCTCCGGGTACCGAAAGATGAAATTCAACGCAGTCGATGCCGCCTTCTTCTCCAAGTGGCAGTGGTCCAGGAGGATCTCGTCCATTTGACGGACCGCACGCTCTCCCCATTCCGCTGGAGTCTGCCACTGCAGGTGGAGCACGGGTCAACGAGGCAATTCTTCGATCTTCGCTGCCAAGACGAAATCGCTTTCGGTGAGCCCGTCGATGGCGTGGGTTAGAATGTCGATCTTCACCTTGCCCCAGGTGAACCAGATGTCGGGGTGATGACCCTCCTTTTCCGCCACTTCACCCACTCGATTCACGAATTGTAGCGCCTTGGCGAAGTTGGGAAAGCTGTACTCCCGATGCAGGTGATGCTCCTCAACGACCGTCCATTCGGGCAGTTGGGCGGCCAACGCCTCGAGATCCTTTCCCTTGAGCGGCGGAACCCCTCCTTTGCACGGAACACAGGACTTTTTTGCCAGATCGCTCGTGGACATGGCGGGAGGGCTAGCAGAATCCAGGCGCCCTGTCAGGATCGAGTCGTCCTTGAGGCCGGCGGAAATCGAGGGCATGGGCCGGGTGTGAAGTACGTGGTTTTCGACCTGGGTGGCGTTCTCGTGGACTGGAACCCGCGGCATCTGTTTCGCAAGCTGATGCCGGCCGCCGAAATGGAGCGATTCTTGGGTGAGGTGGCCACCCCGGAATGGAATGCGAAGATGGACGCGGGCAAGCCCTTCGCCGATGCGATTGCGGAGCGTGCGGTCGATTTCCCCGACGATGGGCCCTGGCTGCGGGCGTACTTCGAGCGCTGGCCCGAAATGCTCGGGGGCCCGATCGAAGGTACCGTGACGCTCCTGGAAACCCTGGATGCGCGGGGCGTCCCTCTGTACGCACTCACGAATTGGTCTGCAGAGACCTTTCACCACGCCGAACGTCGCTTTTCTTTCCTGCAGCGCTTTCAGGACATCTTGGTTTCGGGCCGAGAGGGTTTGGTGAAGCCCCACCCCGAAGTCTACCTGGCACTCTTGCGGAGAAACCGTCTTCGACCCGAGCACGGCGTTTTCATCGATGATGTCGCCGCCAACGTAGAGGGTGCCCGTCAGGTGGGGTTGGATGGAATTCGTTTCGAAGGTCCGGCGCGGCTCCGGGGAGATCTGAATCGACGCGGGTTGCTCTGAAATGCGTCGCGGCCACCGTCGAAAAGCCGAAGACCCCGACGAAGAACAGGCCCAGCCGGGGCATCCCCGGGAGAACCAAGACGATCGGACCGGCATCCGACCGCCCTCTTTCGTTCATCCGGCACTCGAAGCTGGGGACGGCACCGCCACGGCGTCGGGCAGGGCCTCGATCGAGACCTCAACCCGCTTCGAGGTGGGTGTGCGACTGACGGCAGCATGGGAATCGACCGGCACCAACGGATTGGCCTCGGGAAAATAGCAAGCCACGTTCCCGCGTGGAATGTCGTAGGGAATCACGGTGAATCCTTCGATGGAGCGCTGGGTTCCTTTGAAGTGACTCCGAATCCGCACCCGACGTCCCTTCGACAGCCCATGGGCTTCGACGTCTTCCGGGTGCATCAAAACCACGTACCGGTGTCCGAAAATCCCCCGATACCGGTCGTTCAGGTCGTACACCGTGGTGTTGAACTGATCGTGACTGCGTATCGTGGTCAGCCAGAACCGCCCTGCCGTGAGTGCCAAGTCCGGCAGCGGATGAACCACGAAGTGCCCCCGACCCGACCGCGTGGGAAACCGCCCCTCCCGGACGGGATTGGGCAAGGCGAACCCGTTCGGTTCCCGGACCCGCTGGTTGTAGCGTTCAAAGCCCGGGACCACACGCTCGATGGCATCTCGAATCCGGTCGTAGTCGTCCGCGAAATCCCGCCAAGGCACCTGCGAGCGAGGTCCCAAGGTCTGCTCAGCCAGCCAAGCGACGATTCGGGTTTCCGACAGCAGCCGATCCGACGCTGGCGTCAGCTTCCCCTCGGACCGGCTGACGATGCCCATCGAGTTTTCGACCGTGACGAACTGCGGACCACTCGGCTGCAGGTCCCGCTCGGTCCGACCGAGGCACGGCAAGATGAACGCCGTCTTTCCCGTCACCAAGTGGGCTCGGTTCAGCTTGGTGGACACGTGCGCCGTCACTTCCATCTTCCGCAGCCCTTCGGCAACCTCAGCGGTGTCAGGCGTTGCGCTGAGGAAGTTGCCGCCGAGCGCGAAGAACACTCGTGCTCGCCCCTCTTTCATCGCTTCGATGGAAGCCACTACATCGAAGCCCTTCTCACGTGGCACTCGGAACCCGAACTCGGATTCCATTCGAGGAGCCCAGTTCGGCGGTACCTCCCAAACCCCGACCGTCCGATCTCCCTGGACGTTACTGTGACCTCGGACGGGACAAGCTCCCGCGCCGGGGCGACCGAAGTGCCCCCCCATCAGGAGCAGGTTGACCACGGCTTGCACGTTGGCCACCCCGTTTTCGTGCTGGGTGATTCCCATGGCCCAGCAGCAGATCGTCGCTTTCGAAGACGCCAGCATCTGCGCCGCTCTCTGCATCAACTCCAACGAAATGCCGCTGTCGCGCACCGCCCGCTCGTCGTCCAGGGCGAGCACGCTCCGCTCGAAGTGCGCGAAGCCGTCGGTCTGGTCGCGGAGAAACTCCGCATCCAGGACCGAGCCCGGGCGCTCTCGCTCCATTTTCAGCATCTGCTTCTGGATACCCATCAGCAGCGCCAAGTCCCCTCCAACGCGCACCGGCAGGTGCAGGTCGCACAGTTTGGTCCCGGGACCGAAAACATCGACCACCTTCTGTGGATGTTTGAAGCGAACGAGACCAACCTCTTCCAGCGGATTGATCGAAATGATTTTTGCACCTCGCTTCTTGGCCTGCTGAAGGGCGCTCAGCATGCGAGGGTGATTCGTACCCGGATTTTGACCGATCACCACGATGACGTCGGCGTGGTCGAAGTCCTCGAGTGTCACCGTACCTTTGCCCACGCCGATACTGCGTCCCAGCCCCGCGCCGCTGGACTCGTGGCACATGTTGGAGCAGTCCGGTAGATTGTTGGTCCCCAACTCCCGAGCGAAGAGCTGATACAGAAACGCCGCCTCGTTCGAAGCCCTGCCCGAGGTGTAGAAGATCGCTTCGTCCGGCGAATCCAACTTCCGGATGTGTTCGGCCAAGGACTCGATAGCCGCATCCCACGAGATCGGCTCGTAGTGGGTCGCTCCGGGCCACCGCACCATGGGCTCGGTAATGCGCCCTTGGTCGTTCAACCAGTGGTCCGACCTCTGCAGGAGCTCCGCCACGGAGTGGGTCGCGAAGAAGTGACGGTCGACCCGCTTCGTCGTGGCCTCGTCCGCCACGGCGCGGGCCCCGTTTTCACAAAACTCGGCAACTGCCCGGTCCTTCGGGTCGGGCCAGGCGCAGCTGGGACAATCGAATCCTCCCTGCTGGTTCAGCCGGAGCAAGGCCCGCCCGCGGGTCCCGGCTTCCTTCCAGGTGTAGGCCATGGACGACAGCACGGCCGGAACCCCCGCCGCGCTGGTTGGTTTTCTGGATACCCGGGGCGCTCCCGCTTCGGCCGGCACGAGCCGCTCCGGCTCCTCGGTTGCAGGGGCCACGACCCGGTCTGGTTTGTCCACGCTCGTCATCGTCTCACTCCACGATCTCTCCGGAGAACACCACCGCACGCTGGCCTCGAGCGAAACCGACCACAGTCATGTTGACTTGTCGGGCGAGACGAACGGCGAGAGAAGATGGTGCCGAAACGGCCACCACCACCGGCAAACGGGCTGCCAGTGCCTTTTGCACGATTTCGAAAGAAACGCGACCCGACACCGCCAGTCCTGCAGGGCTTTGGTCGGTCTGCGACAGCGCCCCCGCCACTTTGTCGACCGCATTGTGGCGTCCCACGTCCTCCCGAAGTACGACGATCCGCCCATCCCCATCGAAGGCGGCGGCAGCATGGAGCCCCCCCGTTCGACCAAAGACCACTTGCTCGTCTCGCATTCTCGGCATCACGGCCAGAAGTCGTTCCACGTCGATCGACGCCGGTCGTTCGAATGGCTTTGCTACTTCCAGAGCTCGAGTGATCGAGGCTTTTCCGCAGATCCCGCAGCTGGAACTGGCGAACATGTTCCGGCGGAAGCGCTCGATGTCCAAGTGACCATCGAACCCGACTCGGACCACGTTGCCCTCGGATTCCGGGTCGTCGACCACGTCACAGTGCCGGATGCTCCGAACGCTCGCCAAATCCTCCACGACCCCTTCGGTCCGCAGAAAGCCTCGGACCAGGTCGACGTCGTGGCCCGGCGTACGCATGAGAACGGCGACCGAGACACCGTTCACCCGGATTTCGAGGGGCTCTTCTCGAACCAACGTATCCGATGCGGGCTGGACCGCCCCGGCCACCCATTCCACCCGTTGGACCCGTTCGACCGGGCGCTGGGGGTCGTCTTCCGAGCCCCAAGGGTCTTCGTCTTCCGCGACTTTCGACGCCTCGATGAACACCGGTTATCCCCCTCGACCTGAAAAGAAAGGAGCTGGATCCGCAACAGACATTGCACGTTCGAGCCATGGTGACGCACCGCGCCAAGCTCCTGGTTTTGAACGATTTCATCTCTGTTGCCGGGCTCCACCGGTACGACTGAAAGCGGGCCGCAAAGGATCGCGCAGCCGTGTCGAGGATCCGTGAACAGCCAAAAGCTCCGTCCAAAGGCCCATCCCCGGGCGGCCCCAGCCTCGACGCGGCCCCTCCCCACTGCAGACTGCCGACCGATCCTCAGCGGTCGGGGTCCGGCCTCCCCCTGCGTGCCTTGCTCGATAAAGCCTTCTTGCCGGCTTTTTGGGCCCGCTTGGCGGCGGTCGCTCGTTTTGCCGGGTGACGAGCCGCCCGAGCCTTTCCCGGCTCACGCAGCTTCGACGGACCGTCCCTGTCGCCTTTGTGCGAACGGTAGTGGATCAACAGAGGTACGCCGTCGAATCCATAGGCCTTGCGCAGCGCATTCTGAAGGTACCGAGTATAACTGAAGTGCATCAGCTGCGGGTTGTTGACCGAAACCATGAAACGGGGCGGTCGAACATCGACCTGGCTCATGTAATAGATACGAGCGGACTTACCCTTCTTCGACGGCGGGGGGTGATGTTCCATGATTTGTTGGACGAATCGATTGAGTGCCCCCGTAGACACCCGCCGGCCGAACTCCCTGTGAACCTTCGCCACGGCCGGCAACAGCCGTTCCAGGCCCTGCCCGGTATGCGACGAAGTGAAGACGACGGGCGCGTGCGCCAGGTGAGGCAGTTCCTGGCGCAGCCCTTGCTCGAAAGCCTTTCGACCCGTGCCCCCCATCGCGTCCCACTTGGAGACCACCAGGATCACCGCTCGGCCTCGCTCGCCTGCATAGGCCGACACCTTGGCATCCTGATTCGAGATGGGCTGGGTGGCGTCGAGAAGAAGCAAGGCAACGTCGGAGCGGTCGATGCCCTTGAGCGCGGCAAAAACACTGAACCGCTCCACCCGGGATGCAATGGAACGCTTGCGCCGAATACCCGCCGTGTCCACGAACACGAAGGTCCGGTCGCGCCACGTCACGCTCGAATCGATGCTGTCCACCGTGGTCCCCGCCACGTCCGACACGAGGTGCCGGTCTTCTCCCAAGAGCCGATTGACCAAGGAGCTCTTGCCCACGTTCGGACGGCCGATCACCGACACCCGGATCGGTCGATCCGGCTCGTCCACGTGGGTGGGCGCTCCCTCCGCAGTCGACTCGACGGGCCCGTCGAGTTCCAGGGACGGATCTGGCTCGCCGTCCGCATCGCTGACCACCGTCTCGGCCTCGGCAGAAAGGAACGAATCCCCCGTCCCCTCCATTTCGGCGAGTCGCTCGACGACCTCCGCCATCAACTCTCCCACGTTTCGGCCATGGGCTGCGCTGATCGGAAAGACGGCGTCGAATCCCATGCGATGAAACTCCGACAGCAGGTCATCGTGCTGGGGACCGTCTAGCTTGTTGACTCCGACCACCACCTCTTTGCCGGCTCGAATCAAGCGCCGTCCCACCTCTTGGTCTTCGGGAAGGAGCCCGGCTCGACCGTCGGTCACGAACACGACCACGTCGGACTCGTCGATTGCGAGCTGGGTTTGCTCTAGAACCCGGCGCATGATCGGGTCATCGGACTCCGGGTCGAATCCACCCGTATCCACCAAAACGACCGCACGATCCACTCGATCACCTTCGAGTTCGGCTTCTGCATATATCCGATCTCGGGTCACACCGGGCTGATCAGCCACGATGCTTCGCTTCGAGCGAATCAGTCGGTTGAATAGAGATGACTTACCGACGTTGGGCCGTCCCACGATGGCCACGACCGGCCGAACCCCCATCATGGATCGTCCTCCTCGGCCGGGACCTGCATGGCCCGGACCAACTCCTCGATCGCCTCCGGCTCCAGCGGGATGGCTCCGGCAGATGCCCCGTCGGAGGTGTACCCCAGGTTCGCGAGACGGGCGGGATTGCTCGACCAATCCCGGCTCACCTTCACCCGCTGCTCCAGGTGCACCTTGGCCCCCAGGAACGCTTCGAGCTCTCGTCTCGCTCGGATGCCGATGGAGCGCAGCCGCTCGCCGCCTTTTCCGATCACGATCCCTTTTTGGTTTTGGCGTTCGACGTGAATGGTGGCTTCGATGCGGACCAGACGCGGTCGCTCGTCCTCGAAGGACTCCACGGTGACGGCCGCCGCGTAGGGAAGCTCTTGCTCGGTCTCCAAGATGACCTTCTCCCGAATGAGCTCGGCCACGATGAAGCGCTCTGGGCGATCGGTGAGGGTCTCGGAGTCGTACAGCGGCTCGCCCTCTGGAAGAGCCATGCCCAACTCTCGAACCAGCCGTTCGAGCCCGCTGTTCCGTTTGGCCGAAACGGGCACGACCGCTGCCGGGTTCAAGGCCTCGGCGTAGGACTCGAGCTGAACCAGCAGCGCCGTCTTGTCCTCGAGACGGTCCACCTTGTTGACCGCCACCACGATCGGCTTGTCGAGCCTTTGGAGCAGGCGCACGATCCGCTGGTTTCCGGGACTGATCCGACCATGGGGCCGTGCTTCGACGACGTAGGCCACCACATCGGCGTCGGCGAAAGCCTGCTCGGCCTGTTGGACCATGAATCGGTTGAGTGGACCCTTCGCCTCGTGGTGTCCGGGCGTATCCAGCAAGCAGATCTGTGCGCCAGGAGGATTCAGGACCCCGAGTACGTTCAGTCGGGTGGTCTGGGGCTTGTGGGTGGTCGGCGCCAGCTTTCGCCCCAACAGGCGGTTGAGAATCGTCGACTTGCCCACGTTGGGCCGGCCGACCAGCGCCACGAACCCAGCGTGAAACGCCCCCTCTTGCGAGAGATCCGGTTCGACCGGTCGATGGGAGGTCCTCGGGGAGGGTCGATGCTCGAGCTCTCGGGCTCGCTTGGAGAGTTCGGCCGGCGGATGCTCGGGACGTGGGGGCTTCGACCGGGAGTATGACGAGGTGCGGGTCCGCCCGCGTGGCCGGCGACCGGCGCGAGGACGGTCAGCCATTCTTTCGAAATACCGTCACCTTCTCCATCACCACCGGCTCCTGGGGCTTGTTGCGGCCATCCGAGGGCAATCGCGCGATCTTGCGAACCACGTCGAGCCCCTTGGTCAACCGGCCGAACACGGCATGCCGCCCGTTGAGATGGGGCGTGGGGACCTCGGTGATGAAGAACTGCGAACCGTTCGTGTCGGGGCCCGAGTTGGCCATGGACAAGGTCCCGGCGGTGTGTTCGAGCCCTGGGCCGAATTCATCGGGAAACTCGTAGCCCGGTCCGCCCGTGCCGCGACCCAGCGGATCTCCGCCTTGGATCATGAAGTTGGGCATCACCCGGTGAAAAGTGAGTCCGTCGTAGAACGGCCGGGTGACCCACTCCTTGGTCCGCGGGTCTCGGAACTTTCGAACCCCCCGAGCCAGACCCACGAAGTTTGCCACGGTCCGCGGAGCCTCCTCCTCGAACAACTCCGCCACCATGGTTCCGTGGTTGGTCTCGATCCGCACCATCAAGGGGCCGTCTCCCTCGAGCCCGGCGGTCGCCTCCTCGATCGAGATCTCGTGGGGCACCTGGTCGCCCTTCTTCGCGGCTGACGGCGCCGCAGCCTCGGCCCCAGAGCCGGAGCCCTTCCCCCGACCCGCCGCGCCCTCGCGGCGGGAGCTCGCCTCGCTCTCGGTTTTTCCTTCGCCCTCGGCTCGGGCGGCCTCGTTTTGGCAAGCCACGACCCCCGAGAGGGCCAGCAGCATCCAGCATGACGTTGGGATCGCGCGCATCGGCGCCTACCAAGCCCACGGCCTCGGCCTGCGTCAAGCTTCGTCGAGGCACTCCAGGGCTCGGGACGCGGCGCGCTGCTCCGCTTCTTTTTTGGACCGGCCCACTCCAGCGGCCAGACGCTCCCCCCGGATGTAGACTTCGGACACGAAGGTCTTTTCGTGGTCCGGTCCCACCTGCTGGACCAAGCGATACTCCGGCGTCGCGCCCAACTCGGACTGAAGCCGTTGCTGCAAGGCGCTCTTGGCGTCGCCCGCGGCCAAAATCCGCTCGTCGGGCAGGTCCAACCAACGAAGCACCGCGTCTCGGGCCGCCTGAAATCCTCCGTCCAGATAGATCGCGGCCACCACCGCCTCGAGGGCGTCCGCCAGCACGGACGGCTTGGTGCGGCCGCCGGAAAGCTCCTCACCCCGGCCCAGGCGCAAGGCCGGCCCGATGCCGAGGCGCTCCGCCACCGGGGCCAGACCTTGCTCGCTGACCAGATGGGACCGCATGCGGGAAAGCGGCCCTTCCCGGGCGTCCGGGAAACGCTCCATCAGCGCTTCGGACACCACCAGGTCCAGCACCGCGTCACCCAGGAACTCGAGCCGCTCGTTGTGGGTCCGGGCGTCGGACTCGTTCACGAAGGACCGATGGGTCAAAGCTTCCGTCAAGAGCTCGGGTCGTTCGAACGCATGGTGCAGCGCGCCGGCGAGCGCCGCTGTAGGGTCCTTCAAGCGAACCCCTCCGCGATGAAGGCCCCGCCGAGCACCTGGTCACCCAGCCGGAACACGGTGGCCTGACCAGGCGCGATGGCCCGGACGGGCCGATCGAAGCGGACCTCGACCGCGCCGTCCTCTCCCGGGAGCGGTGTCACGGTGGCCGGCGTTCCCGGGTCCCGGTACCGGATCTGCACCCGGGCTCGAACCGGACCCGAAGGAGCACCGGCCGGCCACACCGCTCCGTGGGCCCGCAAGCCGCTTTGCAGAAGGTCGTCCCCGGTGCCGACGACCACCGTCTTGTCCTCGGGCAGGATGCGCAGCACGTGCAGGCGCTCACCCGCCGCCACCCCGAGCCCTTTTCGCTGTCCCACCGTGAAGTGCATGACCCCGGGGTGCTGGCCGACGACCCGTCCCTCGCGGTCGACGATCGGACCGGCATGGTCCCCTTGGGCCTCGGGCTGACGCATCACGAAGGATCCGGCGCCCTTGCCGCCCACGAAGCACACCTCCTGGCTTTCGAGCTTGTGGGCCACCGGAAGCCCGGCGGCGAGGGCCGCCTCCCGGACCCGGTCCTTCGTCCACGCCCCCAAGGGAAAAAACAGCTCCCGCAACACCGCGGGCGGCGTTGAAAACAGAAAGTAGGACTGGTCCTTTGCCGAGTCCACGCCGGCGAACAAGCGGGCGCCCGAAGGGCTGGAGGTCCGCAACGAACGGGCGTAATGGCCGGTGGCGAGCCGCTCGCAACCGAGGGCCCTCGCCCGCCCCACCAACCGCTCGAGCTTCACGAAAGCGTTGCAGGCCACGCAGGGATTCGGTGTCCGGCCGGACAGATAGGCGCCCACGAAGGGGCGCACCACCGCCCCGTCGAACTGCTTTCGGCCGTCGAGCACGTAGAACGGAATGTCGAGCGCCTCGGCGATCCGCCGCGCATCCTGCAGATCGTCCGGCGGGCAACAGGCCCGATCGGCCATCGGATGATCGGGGTCCGGGTCGTGAAGGCGCAAAGACAGACCCACCACGTCGGCCCCGGCCTGCACCAGCCGCAGGGCCGCCACAGCCGAGTCCACGCCCCCGGACAGGGCCACCGCGACCCGTCGACCCGCCAGTTCGGACAGCTCCGCGTCCGTCTCCGTGGCCGTCGGCGCCGCCACGCCGGCGGGCTCGAAAGGTCGACCTTCGGACTCCGCGCCGGGCGGATCAGGCCACGCTGGTTCGGTCGTGGGGATGCGCGTCGTCGGTGGACTCATCGCTGGCACTGGACGACGCCGAACTGGGCGTCTGGGCGCTGGACTGTACGGGATAATCGACCCGCTCCTTCAACTCTTTGCCGACTTTGAAGAAGGGCAGTCGCTTGGCGGGGACGTGGATCGTCTCGCCGGTACGGGGATTCCTGCCGGTGTACGCCTCGTAGGCCTTGCTGGTGAAGCTGCCGAAACCGCGAATTTCGATGCGCTCTCCCCGCTTGAGGGCGTCGCTCATCTGCTCGAAGACCAGGTTGACCACCTGCTCGGCGCGCTTTTTGGTGATCTTGGCCCGTTCCGCGAGCTTCTCCACGAGTTCCGACTTGTTCATCTCGGCCCCAGCTGCGCCCCCGACAGGATTCGAACCTGTGGCCTACGGTTTAGGAAACCGTTGCTCTATCCAGCTGAGCTACGGGAGCGACGTTTCCAGGAGGTAGCGTGCGCTGAAAGCCGTGTCAATCTGCGGAGATAACGGGGCCCGAGGGAAACTCCGGGATGCGCTCCGCGTCAGTCCAGATATTGGACCAAGGAGAAGAAGTCATAGGGCCCCAGCCGGTCGCGCCCGTTGAGAAACGACAACTCCACCACCGTCACCGACTCCAAGACGTGTGCCTTGCTGTGCTCCACCAGGTCGCAGGTGGCCCGCATGGTGCCCCCGGTGGCCAGCAGGTCGTCCACCACCACCACCTGCGCCCCCTCCCGAAGGGCGTCCAGGTGCATGTGCAGCTCGTCTTCGCCGTACTCCAAGGCGTAGCTGACCCGGCGGGTCTCGCCGGGAAGCTTGCCGGGCTTGCGCGCCACCACCGTGCCGCACCCCAGGGCGTACGCCAAAGGCGCCGCCAGCAAAAAGCCCCGAGACTCGATGCCGACCACCGCGTCGACCTGCCGGGCGGCGTAGCGCGACGCCAGGCCGTCGATCAGGGCCCGGTGGGTCGGTCCGTCGGCGAATACCGGCATCAAGTCTTTGAACAGGACACCGGGTTTCGGAAAGTTCGGGATGTCTCGGATCAGGTTGCGAACCTGGGAGGCCAGCGCTTCCACGGCCTTGCGGTCTACCTCGCGCCCCTGTCCGACGCCACCCCCGATCGGCCGAACCGGTCGGAACGGCGCCGCCTCAGACGAACACGCCCGGGAGGGGTTGGCCGATGCGGCTTTCGTCGTAGTCGATGGCCCAGGCGTCGTTCTTGCCAACCGGCCGGGACTCGCCAAAGCCGGAGCCCGGGCTGAGCTCGTACTCGCTGGGCGCCACGCCCATGGCCTGAAGCAGGGTCACCATGAACCGGTTGTACTGCACCCCTTCCACCACCGGGCCGTCGTGCTGGCGAAAGCGCACCGGTCGGTCGTGATTGATGTAGTCGATGTAGCGACCGGTCGCCAGGGTTCCGCCGGCCCGGCCCCACAGGCAGGTCGGCAGGCTGTAAGCCAGGTGGTTGAAGCTCAGCTCGTTGCTCCAGATCACCGCACAGTGGTGCAGGAGGGATTCTCCGTCGGGCTCTTCCGTGTCCTCCAGGCCGTCGAGGAGCCGGAGGATCACGTGCTGGGCCACCCATTCGGCTCCCAAGGTCAGCCACTCGATGGCTGCCTGGTCCCAGGCGTGGGCTTGGTAGTGCCAGTTCTCCCGTCCCGCCGAGTTGGCGTTTTGGGAGTCGCCCATGCCAAAGGGCTGGGCTGTGGGGATCACCATCTTCGTCACGTCGAGGGTGGCGATCCGGGTGACGTCGCAGGCGAAGGCCAACACGATCAGATCGACCATCCGATCGAACAGTGCGGTCACCTGGGATACGTCCGCGTCGAACTCACCGCCCGTATCCAGGCTGCTCGGGGGGGCGGGCAGTTGGCAGCGGGCCCCACCACCGCTCCCCGGATCCTGCGCGATCCGTGCCTCGAGCTCGGCCAACCGGGTCATGTGCTGGTCGAGGCGCTGGCGATCGGCGGCGCTGAGGTGGGGGCCGTTCATGGCCCGCCGGTAGTCGTCGATGACCCGGTCCACCAGACGACTCCCGACGCTGGCCGGCGCGGGCTCGGGGCTCGGCATGAAGTTGCCGAAGGTGGCGTCGAAGGCCGTGCGGGGGTTCGTGAACGCCTGAGCTTGCTGAACCGCGTTCTCCCCCGTGGCGAGCACCCGACTCGGATCGGTGGGCTCGTAGGAGAAGGTGTTGCGGCGGCTGCCGACGTGGAGAATCCGCGGACCACTGGGTGCGGTGGAATACACCGCGGGCGACCGGGCCATGATCTGGTCGATGGTCACGTTGATCTGAGCGCCCGGAATCGGGCCGCCGACTCCCCGGGTGCGCAGGCCGAAGTTGCCCAGGATCGCCCCGTGGTTGTGGTTGATGTTGGGCATCACGTCCATGCCTCGCAGCAAGAGCATCTTGTCGTGGTGCCGATTGAAGTCGCGGTTGAAGATCGACGAAACGCCGCGGTCCGCGAACTCGGACAGGTTCGCGTAGTGCCCGTAGTATTCGACGCCGGTCGAGTGTCGGCCCGTAGGCTCGGACAGCCGCTCGGTCAGCCGGATCCGATCGTCTCCCGAATGGGTTCCGTATCCCGCTTGCTCACCGGGGTAGAAGGCCCGCAGTGGGGTGCCGTTGTAGGTCTTGATCGCCACGAACCGTCGGGGCACCGCCCCCCCATCGGCCCGAGCTTTGCGCCACCAGCTCTTCGGCTCGAGCGAAGGGAGGAAAGGCAGCGCCACCAGCGCACCGCCGGCGCCCGTCAGGAACGCTCTTCGGTTCGATCGGTCGAATCGCATGGTCAGTTCTCCACCGCTCGGATGCGGAAGCTCGGCTCGTAGGCCACGGCGACCAGGGCCTCTCGCAGAGACTCGCCCTGGTCGAGTCGGTCGGCCATGCGCTGGACCGTGCAGTACTCGGCAGCTGCCGGCTTTTTGCGCAAGGTAAATTGCAGATAGCGCTCCGCCAGGCAGGCGTTGGCCTTGGGGCTTTCGGCGATGCGCTCGCTGAGCTCCGCCGGGTTCAGGGTGGGGCGATCGTCGCTGAAGTCGATCCGGGGAACCACCATGGCGTCCACGACGGCGGTCCCGTGTTCGGTACCGTCCGCCCGCACGAGCCGCTCCATCGTCCGAAACCGGCCGAGTCCGTCGTAAGCTTCGAGGGCGTAACCCAAGTCCGAGAAAAGAGCGTGGCAATCTGCGCAGGTGGCGTCGGTCACCAAGCCGGCGAAGGCTTCGCGCGTGGAGATCCCCGGCTGAGGTTCGGGGGTATCGAGCGACCCCGGCGGAAGATCGGCCGGGGGCGGGGACACCGGGTCACACAATAGACTCTTTCGAACGAACGCGCCACGCCGGAAGGGATTCGTGGAGCCGTCCGCGGTATAGAGCACGCCGGCTCGAGTCAGAATCCCGGAGCGCTCTTCGCTGTCGAGTACGGGCCGAGGCGAGGAGCCGTCCCAAGGCTCGACGCCGTAGATCTCTGCCACGCGAGGGTCGGTGGCGAAGCTTTCCCGTGACGTTAGGGCGTCGGTCCAGGTCAGGTCCGGGTCGTTCAGATGGTGGCGGAGGAGCGCCTCCACCTCTTCGCGCATGGCGGCCGCCAGTCCGGACACGTCCATGCCGTCTCGCAGCACGTCCAACCGCGGGCTGTCGGCGAAGCCACCCCGGTCCAGATGCAGCCACTCTCGAAAGAATGCGAGCAGGGTCTGTTCGGTGCGGGGGTCGGCGGCGAGCCGTTCGACCTGTGCCCGGTACCCGGCTTCGGTGACCAACGAGCCGTCGTTGGCGGCGCCGGCGAGCTCGGCGTCCGGAGGAAGACCCCAAAAATGAAAGGACAAGCGGCTCGCGAGCTCGTGCGGAGTCAAGGTCAGCGCGCCGTCTTCACGCCGCTGGCCCCGGTTTTCGAACCGGTACAAAAAGTCCGGGCTCATCAGCGACAGGAACAAGGCCGCTTCGAACGCCTCGGCGCCGTCGAACGTGGACGCGGCCATGCGCGCCGCCTCGACCTCGTCAGAGGTGGGCGGCCGACGATAGGCCCGACGCAAGAGATCCGGCAGGGTACCCTCGAGACAGGTCCCGTCCATCGGATCTCGGGCACAGGCTCCGAACACCCGAGCCCGGGCGTCGTTCGAATCCGCCACCGCGGCCGCCACGGCCTCGGCGATCCGAAACTGGCCTTCCACGTGGCGGTCCGAGACCCGTTGATCCTGTCGAGAGAACGCCTGCTCGTCGGCCAAGTCGTCTTCGGGCAGGGTGGCGAGCAGGTCGGCCACCTCGTTCACCGGAGCGTCGCCGACCAGGGCTCGCAGGCTGGCTTCGTATTCGGCCCGGGCCAGTCGCGTGAGTGGAACGGAAGGGGCCTGGACCGTGCAATCGGGCGTGCCGGAGACGGGATCGTCGGGGTCGCTGGGAAAGGGGTCGGGGTCGGAGACGGAACCGCCCCCGTTGCCGGTCGAACCGGACCCGGAACCGCCCGTGACCGGGTCGGCGCCCACGGGCTCCCCCAGACGTCCGCTGCAGGCGGCCGAAGACACCCCGAGGGCCAGCATCAGCCCGACTCCATGCCTCGCGCGCACGGGGACATGCTGCCATGGGGACATGCCGCCGAACAGGGCGGAGCTGGCGAAAAAGGCAGGGCCGACTCGCTTCGATGGAACCCCGAGGTATCGAAGGGTGGGAGCCGGCCGCACTCGACCCTCCTGCGGCCGCGCACGGATGCATCCGATGTTCACCATCGCGCACGGCTCCGTCACGGCGGGAGCAGTTTCTGCGGATCCACCGGCCGCCGACCCCGCCGCACCTCGAAGTAGAGGTATGGGACCCCCGTCCCATCCTGGTCCCCCACCCGGGCGAGCAGTTGCCCGGCCGAGACCCGATCGCCCTCGCGAACGCAGTGCTCGGCGTTGCGACCGTACAGCGTGAAATCTCCCGCGCCGTGCCGCACGATGATCATGCGCCCGAAGCCCGGCTGCTCACCTGCGAACACGACGATCCCGGCCCGGGCGGCCCACACCGGCGCCCCATGGGGCGCTCCGATGTCCAACCCCTGCTGGGACTCGCCGTCCTCTCGGCCGAAGCGCACCAAAACGACCCCGTCTACCGGCCACAGGTATCCCTGGCGGGATCTGGGCGCCGACTCGGGCGCGTCCCAGGCCTGGCGACAGGACGGGGGCGGCGGGGGCGGCAACCGAAATCCCGGTGGCACCTCGTCGGACGGGCGGCCCCCGTCGCCGGAGGGCTGTCGGGGCTCGGCGGCATCCGGAGGTCGCTCGGAAGCGTCCGGGGGTTGGGCTCCGTCGGAAGCCGGGATCAGGAGCCGCTCGCCCACGGACAGAACGGTCGGATCTCCGATCCGGTTCAGCTTCATCAAAGCCTCGACCGACACGCCGTATTTCCGGCCGATCCGATACAGGGTCTCTCGAGGCTGAACCACGTGGGTGCGGTACCGAACCCGGGTTGCCGGAGGCCGGTACGGCGGTTCGGGCGGGGTGCGGCAGGCGACCGCTGTCCACGCAAGCAGGGCCAGCAGCCACGCCCCCGACCGCTCCGAGCGCCTGGGCCGGCGAGCCCTCCGTCTCGACCGGCTCACCGAAACCGGGGCAGCACCGGGCGGGGATCCGGGGGACCTTCGACCTGATGCAGCCCCGGAAGGCGCCACCGGGCGTCCCCCTCGGCCAACATCCCCCGGTGCGTCGCGTCCACCGTCAGGGGAGTCACCGAGACCCAACCGGCGGCCACCGCGTTGCAGTCGCTTCCCGGAAGGTCCCGCGCCGGCGTGGGGCGTCCGCCGATCCAGTAATACGGCGCTCCCCGCGGATCGTCCCGGCGCTCCACCTGGTGCCGAAACACCCGGTGTCCGAGAAAGGTCATCTGGTACCGGTCGGCTTCGCCAGGCGGGACGTTGACGTTGAGCATGGTGTCCTCGGGCAACCCGTGCTCCAGGACGTGGGCCGCGAGCCGAACCGCGAACCGACCGGCCGCCTCGAAGTCGGAAGCCTCGGGATCGGTCAACGACACGGCGATGGAGGGCACGCCCATCAACGTGCCCTCCATGGCGCTTCCGACGGTGCCGGAATAGTGCACGTCGAAGCTGAGATTCGCTCCGGCGTTGATCCCGCTCAGGACCAGGTCGGGCCGGCGGGGCAGGAGCTCGTGGATCGCCAGGTAGACCGAGTCGGCCGGCGATCCCTGGACCACCCAACGCTGGGCGGTCACCTCGTGCCCGCGAAGGGGCTGATGGAGGCTGATCATGTGGGAAGCCCCCGACTGGTTTCGGTCCGGCGCGACCACCGCCACCTCGCCCAGGGCCACCGCTGCGGCCGCCAGCGACTGAAGCCCCGGGGCGTACAGGCCGTCGTCGTTGGTGACCAAAATCAGCCGGTCCATCTCGGGTTCAAGCTCGCGGCGGCCGGGATCGGTGTCAATGTCCCGCCGGCGGGTACGGGGGCCCGCTCTGCCAGGTCGATCGTTCCCGAGTTGCAGACACATCTGAAAGCATGTTCAGTAACGGACGATGGAATACGAGGAATGTTGGAGCGTGGTGCGGGTGGTGGACGAGCGGGCCGCCGAACCCCGCGAAGGTTTCGCAGCGGCCCGCTTCGGGCGCGGAGGCGCCTACGGCCGGCGCTGGCAGATCATCGGCTGGCTGCAGGAACGGGCCACCGACTACGACCAGGCCTACCGCCACGGCGTGTCGGTCAAAGGAGAACGGACGTTCGCGACAGAGCTGTTTCCGGCCCTGAGGCGGCGCGCATGACCGGTGGCGCGGGATCGGCGATGCTTGGGCCTGGCGGTCAGGAGCTCGGTGGCGGACCGAAGTCGGGCCGGCGGCAGTTCGGGCGCCGGCCCGCCTCCCGGGCGGCTTTCACCTCCGAGGCCACGTCGTCTTGCATGTCTCGAAGATATTCTGCCCGACGGCTCGGGTCGGGGTGGGTGGACAAAAACTCCGGGGGGCCCTGGCCCCGGGAAGCCATGCGCTCCCACAGGCTCACGGCTTCGCTTGGATCGAATCCGGCTCGAGCCATCAATCGCAGGCCGATCACGTCGGCCTCTTCTTCCTGGGTGCGGCTGTGGGGCAGCGCGATCCCGTACTGATAGCCCAGCCCCAGGCCCGCCATCAGCAGTTGGCCGGTCTGGCTGTTCTCGACGTCGGTGATCGAAGCCAAGGCCCCCTGAATGCCCTGGGCCACCACGCTCTCGCTGACCCGCTCGTTACCGTGCTGGGCGATCACGTGCCCGATCTCGTGGCCGACCACCGCCGCCAGCTCGGAGGGCGTGGCGGCGAAGCGCATCATGCCGGTGTAGATGCCGATCTTTCCCCCGGGCAGGGCGAAAGCGTTGACCTGCTCGCTTTCGAACACCACGACCTCCCAGGACTGGTCGGCATCGAGCTTGGCCGCCTGGAGGATCGCGTCGGCGATACACCGGGCATATTCCACCGACGGACCGGCTTCCGCAGTGGGCTCCGAGGCCTTCATCTGGGTGAAAGCTTCTTCGCCCATGGCGCTCATCTGAGACTCGGGCAGGAGCACCAGCTGGCGGCGCCCCGTGGGTGAGGTGGCGCAGGCCAACATCACCGCCAGCACCCCGCCGATCCACCATTTCATTCAGTACACCTCCAGCAAGCGCCGAGCGTCGGCCAGACGGGCTTCGGCCTGGGCTCGATCGCCCTGCGCCAAAGCCCTCTGCGCATCCGACAGAGCCCAGTCCAACCGCTTCACGACCGAGTCGGACTTCCAGTCGATCCGAGCCCGCCGGCTCTCGAAGAACGTCTTCAAGGTTTCGTACTGCGCCGAAAGCGTGGCTCCCGGGTCCAGGTCCAAGCGGGGGGCCGCGTCGGGGGCGTGGGGACCTTCGCAGGCGGCGAGGACGAAGCCCAAAAGCATCCAGCGCATCGCTGGGCTTATTCCAGGGCCGGCGCCGGCTGCCAACCCCCGGGGCAGGACGCGGCCGCCGGCAGCACGAAAGATGACCCGATGCCGGCGGTTCGGCGCCATCGGTTTCGGCCCTTGGGGACTTTCGGCGTGCGCGGACCCCCGAGCTCCGATAGGACGGCGTTCAGCGTCGTGAGTGACCCACTGCTCACCCTGGCTTTGGTGTTGGTGGCGGGCATGGTGTTCGGCCAGCTCGCCCTGCGGATCGGTGTACCCAGCGTCACCGGTCAGATCCTGGTGGGCGTGGTGTGCGGCCCGTCGGTTCTGAACCTGTTCGACGCGGGCGCGATTCACGAGCTCACGCCGGTGACCCACTTCGCCTTGGGCCTCATCGCCGTCACCATCGGCAGCCACCTCCACCTGACCCGGATCTCGGTGGCGAAGCGGCGGCTGCTGTGGCTGCTGCTCGGCGAGTCGGTCGTCACGCCCCTGGCCGTGGGCGGGGCCGTCCTGATGGCGGTTCCCGAATCGGGCTGGGAGCTGGCTGCCCTTCTGGCGGCCCTTTCGGTGTCGACCGCCCCGGCCACCGTGGTGGCGCTGGTTCGCGAGTCCCGGGCGGCGGGTGTCTTCGTACGAACGCTGTTGGCCGCGGTCGCCCTGAACAACATCGCGTGCCTCGGTCTGTTCGAGCTGGCTCTTTCCGCCTCGAAAGCCAGCTTGTCGGGCGGACTCGCCGGACCCTGGGCCCTGTTCGAGGGACCGGTCATCAAGCTCGCGCTATCCGCGGGCGTGGGCACGGCGGTGGGACTCGGCCTCATCGCCGCAACCGCTCGCGTGGTGCGGTCGGACCACCTGACCACCGCTTCGCTCATCGCCATCTTGCTGACCGTCAGCTTGGGGCGGCAGCTCGAGGCTTCGGCCCTCCTGTCCTGTCTGTTCCTCGGGTTGGTTTTGGCCAACGTCACGCCGGACAAAGAGGAGATCGGCCATCGGGTCTTCAAGAACTTCGAGTCGGCCATCTTCGCCGTGTTCTTCACGCTGGCTGGGGCGGAGCTCGACTTCGACTATCTGGTCCCCGGAGGCTTGCTCGCCGTGGTCGTGCTGGGCGCCCGCATCGGGGGCAAGCTGGCCAGCGCCCGCCTGGCCATGCAGCTGGCCGGGGCGCCCTCGCCCGTCCGCAAATACCTGGGCTTCGCGCTGATCCCTCAGGCGGGTCTGGCGGTGGGTCTGCTGCTGTTGGTTCAAGAGGATCCGGTGTTCGAGCCGATCCGAGCCCTGCTGCTCGCGGTGGGGCTCACCGTGGTGACGCTGAACGAGGTCATCGGCCCGATCCTGACCCGTTGGGCGTTGCAGCGGTCGGGCGACGCGGGAAAAGACCGAGCTCGGCTCATCGACTTCTTGCAGGAAGAAAACATCACCACCGAGCTGCGGGCCGGGTCGATGGCCGACGCGCTGGAGCAGCTGACGCGTCTGTTGTGGGCGACCCATCGCTTGCCGACCAAAGCGCGGCCCGACTTCCTGCAGGAGGTCCTCGATCGAGAAGCCGAGGTGTCCTCCTACCTGGGCGAAGGCCTCGCCATTCCCCACGCCGAAATCGCCCACGGCAGCGCCGTCGTCGGAGTGATGGGCATCAGTCGCGAGGGTGTGCCCTTGGACGACCCGCCGGGAGAAAAGGTCCACTGCATCGTGCTGCTCGCCACCGTAAGCAGCCAGAGGGACCACCACCTGCGGGTATTGGCCGCATTCGCCCGGGCGATCAGCGGCGACCGAAACATTCGGCATCAGCTGTTCGATGCCAGCTCGCCGGCCCACGCGTACCAGCTGCTGCACGCGGAGGAAGCGGAAGACTTCAACTACTTCCTCGACGAACAGCCAGACCGGGGATGAAGCCGCACCCGCGTCGGTCGGGTTGACAGATCATTCGTTTGCGACGAACGGGGCACGGGTGGGGTCCTCCGAAGCAGCTCAGCCGGCCGAGTCCGCAGGTACGGTCTCCATCGTGCTCGTGGCACTCGACGAAGCCCAAGCGCTCCCTCGGACCCTGGCGTCCGTTCGGGCCCTCGACCCGGCTCCCCGCGAGGTTCTGCTGGTGGACGGGGGCAGCAGGGACGACACGGTCCGTCTGGCCAGCGCCGCGGGCATCCGGGTCTTGCACAGCCCCGCACCGGGCCGCGCCGTCCAGATGAACCTGGGTGCGCACGCTTGCCGGGGTGAAATCGTGTGTTTTCTGCACGCGGACACGTGGCTACCGCCGGACGCCGTTCAGGTGATGCAACAAACCTTGGCGAATCCGCGGGTGGCGCTCGCCGGATTCGTCTCGTTGATGACCGGCTCCCGAAAGACGCGTTGGCTCACGAGCCTGCACAACACCGTCAAGACCATTTACGCACCGCTCTTTTTTCGTCCGATCGGATTCTTCCGAAACCACCTACGGTTGCTCTTCGGAGACCAGGTCATGTTCTGCCGGAGGAGCCAGTTCCTGGCGGCTGGGGGCTTCGACCCGAAGCAAGTCGTGATGGAAGAGGCAGACTTGTGCATCAAACTGAGTCGAATGGGGCAGGTCGTGCAGCTGTCTCGGACCGTTTGGTCCTCGGACCGGCGTGTGGCCCGGTGGGGCTTTTTCCGGTCACACGCCCGATTCGTCACGATCGCGGTGCTGTGGGGATTTGGCGTTCCTGCCCGTCTTTTGAAACGATGGTACGAGGACGTGCGGTGAAACATTGGGTCGGACCGACCCAACGAGCGCGCAGCCTTGCCGAGCAAGGCGGAACACCGGTCGACCGGGTTCCACCCGGCCGGGCACGGCGTCATTCGATCCGGGCCCGATAGCTGTTTCCGGACGGATCTCGACACACCCCGTCCACCGGGGGCCGAATTCCTTCGTCGGGCGACGGAATCGCGAAGCGACACTCGAGGGTCCGTCCCTGCTCGTCCACGAGCTCGGCCCGCACCCGTTCCACGGCGTTGCGGCTGCGCCGGGGCCACTGCTCGGGAAAGGGGCTGAACACCTGGGCGCCCGACTCGGTGCCCGGCTCCACGGCGCCTCGCTCCGGAATGCCCCCTTCGGACTTGGACCGCTCGGAAAGCGCCATCTGTCCGACGTAGACCACCCCCTCGGGCCCCACCCCCCGGAGCCGGCCGGCGGTGGAGCTCTCTGCCTCCCACTGAAAGAGGATGAGTGGGGCACCTTCGTTTCCGTCCTGCCGGGCGGTCAGTTCCGAGCCCCCCGAGGTCGACGCGCACCCCCACACCGCCGCCAGCATCGCCCACGGCTTCCGCAGTCCGCCCATCGAGGTTGGGATCGGCATTCGGGTACCATTTGGCAACGTCTGCCGACTTCCCGAACGGGGGTGCAGGGCAGCCGACGCGAGGCCGCTCCAAAAAGCCGGGTGCGGGAGTCAGGGACGAGGACGCCAGGGGCCGCGTTCGGCCATGGGGCGCCGCCAACGCTGGACGGCGCCCCCCATGGACGGGGCCACGTCGACCCAGACTTCGCCCAATGCGCCCGCCCGCTTCAGCTCCAGTTCGAAGGCCCAACGCCAGGCTCGCCCATCGCGCGTGGGCATGCCGGACCCCTCCACCAGGCGATGGCGAGCCACGACTTGCGGGGCGAACCGCAGGCGCACGCCCACCGGGTGGCGCCCGCAACCGAACAGCTCCAGGTGGTAGCGACCGGCCCCGGGCCCAGTGCGGACGAACCGGTCGCGATGACCGAAGCGGGGTTCGCCGCAGTCGCCCGCGGGGCTCGGCGGGCCTGCCAAAAGCACCTGCGCCTCCGAAGCCCCTCGCCAGGGCCCTTGCGACAGGCTGCCGTGCCCTCCCAGGGCGGCGAGCAACAGCACGGAAAGCGCCACCACCCGGCCAGCTTGGCCCTCGTGGACTTCGGCACAACCGGAATCTGCCACCGTGTCCGCGTTCACGGGTGACAGCAGGCACCGATCGCGCTTCGGTCGGCGGCGGCCGAGCGCGGCATGAAGAAGCACTTCGTCCTCGATACCAACGTCCTCCTCCACGATCCGGATGCGATCTTCGCCTTCGCGGACAACATGGTCGTGCTGCCGATCTACGTCATCGAGGAGATCGACAAGTTCAAGCGGGACGCCAGCGAGCTGGGCCGGTCCGCCCGGACCGTGAGCCGCACCCTGGATGGGCTGCGCAAGGTCGGCCACTTGGCCGAAGGGGTCCCGATCGCCGAAGGGGGCAGCCTGCGGGTGGTCACCACCGCCTTGGAGCTGTCGACGGAGCACGCCCTGGAAGGGCAGGAGATGGATGCCCGGATCCTGGCCACTGCCTTGGACGTTCAGCGGCAAGCCCCAGAGCTTCCCTGCATCCTCGTCACCAAGGACGTGAACCTCCGGATTCGGGCCGACGCGTTGGGGCTGCGGGCCGAAGACTACGAGCGCGAGCGCACGGACATCGACGAGCTTTGGACCGGCATCGAGCGACGTTCCGTCGAGGGGACCCGAGTGCGAGAGGTCCGGGCCTCAGGCCGGGTCCAGCCGCCGCGGCCCGACCTTTCTCCGAACAGCTTCGTGCAATGGGTCGACGGGCAGGATCCGGAGCATTGGGTGCTCGGCAAGGTGACCCCCGACGGAGCCGACGTGGTGTGCCTGCCCGCGGAGCCGCCCCAGCCGTGGGGAATTCGGTCCCGGAACCTGGAACAGACCTGTGCCCTGGACCTGTTGATGGACGACCGGGTCTCGCTGGTGACCCTGGTCGGCAAGGCCGGCACCGGCAAAACGCTGCTCGCCATCGCCGCAGCCTTGTCCCGCAGCACCGAGGTGGAGGCGTTTCAAAAGGTCCTGATCTCCCGGCCGATCTTTCCGTTGGGCCGGGACCTCGGCTACCTGCCGGGCACCGTCGAAGAAAAGCTGAATCCCTGGATGCAGCCGATCTTCGACAACGTGGAGTTCCTCCTGAGTCTGAGCGGCAAAGGTCGAAAGGAACGGAGCTACACCGAGCTCATCGACATGGGCCTGCTCCAGATCGAGCCCCTGACGTACATCCGCGGTCGGTCCATTCCCAATCAGTACATGATCGTGGACGAGGCCCAGAACCTGACGCCCCACGAGGTGAAGACGATCCTGACGCGGGCGGGCCAGGGGACCAAAGTGGTGCTGACGGGCGACCCATACCAGATCGACAATCCGTACATGGACGCCTCCAACAACGGGCTCGTCCACGTGGTGAATCGACTGCGCGCCGAGTCGTTGTCGGGCCACGTGACCTTGGTCCGCGGTGAACGCTCGCCCTTGGCCGAGGTGGCGGCGAACCGCCTTTGAGACCGGGGCCGACTCGGCCCGCCCCCGGGTCTGGCGAGCGCGCCCACCCGGTGCTCGCGCTCCCCGGACTCCGGCATGCGGCGTTGGGGCATGGAGGATGGCGGACACCTTCGGACCGAATCGAATCCATCCCCATCCGTTTCTGCGATGGACGGGGCCCCCGCCCCCGGCTCGACACCCGGCTTTCGTCGGGCTTCGGTCTTCGATCCGCGAAGACGAACGTTCCGTGACCCTCCGACCGGCCGCTTGGACACCGGATTTCCACCATTGGGGCCTTTCATCGGGCAACGACCCGGGCTAGCTTCCGCGCCCTCATGGCCTGCCCCAAAACCCGCGTTCTCTTCTTTTCACTTGCCATCGCCGGTGCGTTCACCGCGGTCCCCGGGCCTGCGCAAGCCACCGGATCCCTGCAGTTCGGTGTGCCCGAGGGCGAGACGGTGTTCGGCTCCACCGGCTACTCGGGGGTGCTGCGAGGTGGCTACGTGGCCCCGATGAACGACCAGCTGTCGCTGGGTGGGGAGTTCATTTTGGACATCGGCACCTTCGGCTCCGTCCGAGCCGCCGGCAATACGATCACCTTGGGCGGCGCGTTTCGCATCGACCTGCTCCTGGCGGATACGGAGGACCTGCTGGTCGGCTTGACGTTGAGCCCCGGGATCGGGGTCGGCTTTCCCCGAGTCGGAGACGCGGGCTTCGCGCTGCTGCTTCATCCCGACCTGAACATCGGCTACAAGGCGTCGCGCCAGGTGATCGTGGGGGGCGGGATCACCATCCCAGTCACGGTATACATCGGCAACGGCGGGGCCGCCGTGGTCGTGCCGATTCTCTTCGGACCGGTTGCGGAGTTCATGCTGACCCCGCAGCTGAGCGTGCTCACCCAACTCAAACTGGGTCCCGTCTTGGCTGGAGGCGGTGCAGGAAGCTTTGGCGGCTTTGGCGCGGATTTCGGGCTCGATCTGCGAGCGGGTGTCACGTACCGCTTTTGAGTGGATTCGACCCGCGCGAAGACCCGGGCAATGGCGGGGCTCGGCCCGTCAACGGGGGCGGGCTTCGTTCAGCGAAGTCCATCGGTCCGGGTCCCTTCGCGCGCGCTCGACGATGTCGGGCAACCGGTCCAACAGGTATCCGCTCGGCTCGAAGTCCAACTCACGGCGAGACTTGGTCAGGTCGAGCTCGAAGTGCTCGCCGGCGAAATCGATCATCCACGGCCGAATGAACGGCTCGGCACGAAGTGCGCTCAGCACGGCTGCGCCGGTTTTCGCCAGGGGGCGAGGCACCCGCATCAGTCTGCCAGGCCGCCCTCGAAAGCCTTCGGCCGCGATGCGGTGGATGTCGGCGTAGGTCGCGGGCTTCGACTCCCCGATCATGTAGCGATGGACGCCCGGATGTCCCCGCAGGCGGATCGCGGCTTCGGCGAAAGCCTTGGCCACGTCGTCGACGTGGATATAGGTGAGGCCTCGGTCCACCGGTCCCGGGTAGACGTGAGCCGACAGGCTTCCGGTTCGCAGTCGCTCCAGTTGAAAGTACAGCGGCACCAGCTCGCACCAGGCGCTGTAGACCCCCGCCAGGACCAGTTCGACCCGAGGCTGCGGGATCTCGGCTGCCTCCAGAATCTTTTCGCAGCGCAGCTTGTGCGCCGGATAGGCCCAGGGTGCCACCCGGGGACTCGACTCGGTCAGAGGCTCCCCGGGTTGGGTCGGCCCGACCGACGCCATGCTGCTGGCATAAAGGAATGGAACGTCTTTCTCGAAGCGGGCGCCGAATCCTTCGATCAGGTGAGCCAGACCCGATTCGACCCGCTCGTAGCGGGGATCGTTGGAGTTCAGGAAATCGTAGTGCGCAACCAGATCGACGACGGCCGCAGTGGGGCGGTCCGCGGCCCGCTCGGCCAACAGCCGATCCAGGCCTTCGAGTTCGGTGACGTCCTGCTCCACCCGTTCGTCCGGTCCGTCCGGGTCCTGCTCACCCCACGCCAGGTCGACCCCGACCACGTGGTAGTCGCCCTTCAGATGGCGGCAGAGCGCCCGGCCGATGAAGCCCGCAGCGCCGAAGACGATGACCTGTTCACCCATCGGTCTGCGGTACCAGCAGCTGACTCATGCGGGCGAAGACCAAATCGGAGCTGTCGGGAAAGGCTCCGAAAACCCCCGCGGCAGCTCGGTTCATCAGCCCCGGGATGACCACCCCACCCCCTTTTTCGTAGGCCCGCTCGGCGGTACGCCCCACGGCGTCCGCAGTCATGGCGGGCAGGCGCGTTCGCATGCCTCGGGTCATGGCCGTGTCGGTGTAGCCCGCGAGCACGATGCCCAGCTGTACGCCGGAGCCCCGCAATTCCACACGGAGCGAGCGAAGGAGCGCGTACAGAGCCGACTTCGACGCCGCGTAGGTGGCGTTGCCCGGGAAAGGCACGAACGAGGTCAGCGACCCGACGGCCACCACACGGCCTCCACCACGATTGCGCATGCGGGACAGGTGGTGCCGCAACAGCGTGACCGGGGTCAGGTAATTCACCTGCAGTTCGTTTTGGACCTGCTCGGGAGTGGCTCGTCCAAACTGCACGTCGTTGGAGACCCCGGCGTTCAGGACCAGCCCATCCAGGTCTGGCCAGGCCCGGACCAGCTCTTCGACCTGTTCTGGCTGTGACAGGTCACACGCGTGAGAGCACCACGTGGCCCCCCGGTCGGCCACTCGCTTCCCCGCTTCGTCGAGTGTCCTTCGATTGCGGCCCACGCCGATCACGCGCCGGCCAGCTCGTGCCAAGGCTTTCGCGGTCGCCGCACCGATCCCTCGAGAAGCGCCGGTCACCAGGATCGTTTCCATGGTTTCAAAATACACGGACCGGGCCCAACTTCCGATCTTCGGCCTGCGAGTCCCGAAAAGCCGCCTCGGCCTTCGGCAGGCGAACATCCGCCCCGAGATTCGAAGAAAAGACCGAGAACTTTCGCGCTCCCCCTTGTCGACAGTCGTTTTCGCTACCGGCGTCTCGGGCGATTCGGTGGCACCTTCAGCCCGAACCGTCCACGTCATTTTCGTTTCAGTCGAATTCATCTGTCGTCTTTCGAATCCGTACGCCGCGACGTCGAAAGTCCTCGAATGCCTCGTCGGCAATGCGCGGAAAGTCGAGCTCGGGCGGCAGCGGTTCCGAAGGCGGGGGCGGCACGGGGCTGGTGGCGTCTTCGAGCAGGACGAGGCGCGAAAGGGCCTCGGGTCGCTCCGCCTCCACCCGTTCGACCAAGTCTCGGACCGTACTCAACACGCAGTGGCTCTTGGCCTGCCCGAACACGAATACCCGCTCGTGACGCATCAGGGCATCGAACAGATTCCGGTTGAACTTCCCAAGTCGCTCACCCTGAAGCGCTTCGACCTCGGGCCGAAAGACCGAAAAGTGCTCGGTCAAGGGGTGTTGACCCTTCATCTCGTAGCGGGGGTCCTGGCCGCGATAAGCCGCGTGAAACAGGGCCGCTTCCACCAGCGCCGGCATCAGGGCCCAGCTGACCCCACCGAGCATGCCGTGGAACGGCCAGATGGTGAGGACGTAGCGTCCCGTGGCCTCCAGCTTGCGGCAGTACTCGAGCGCCCGTTCCCTCTCGGCCGGATCCGCCGGCACGAAACGGCCTTCTCGAACATCCTCGGCCCGGATCACCGTCAGCGGCTCGGGAGCCGCGCCGTCGGCGGTGCGCCACCAGCTGCGGTGGAAGACCTGGTGCATTCGGTGGGTGTCCAAGGAAAAGACCAGCTGATCGATGCGGTCTGCGTGGCGAACGATCCACCGTGCGGCACGCTGCGTGTCTTCTTCGGCCCCCGGCACGTACAGGCCGCCGTCGGGGTGACAAAAACTCACCTGATTGTCGATGCCGAAGACCGCCACCCCATCGGGACGAACCCCCGGTGGCGGGCGGGATACCCGGGCGGCGAGACCGGCTTCGAAGGCTTCGTTCGCCCGTTCTACCCGCAAGGGATCCCGCGGTTGCTCGAGCCACTCCGCTTCGTCGATCACGCCCCGAGTGCAAGGGGAGCGACCAAAGCACGCAAGCATCGAGGCACCTTTTGCGTCGAGACCGCCCATGTTTCATCATCCCGGCGCCATGGGGGATTCCGACCTGCGAAGCCGCGTGGTCCTCGAGAGCATCCGCCCGGCGGTCGACGGCGGTCGATACCCGATCAAACGGACGCTGCACGAACCGGTCGAGGTCTCGGTCCAGATGTTCGCGGACGGGCACGACCGGGTGGCGGGCGACCTGTGCTTCGCCGGCACGGAGCACGACGATCCGCTGCGCGTTCCCCTTCGCAAGGTGACCGGGGACCTCCACTGCGCCGTCTTCGTGCCGGATGCTCTGGGAATTCAGCGCTACTGGATCGAGGCTTGGATCGATCGTTGGGCTACCTGGTGCGATGGGTCCGCCAAGAAGGCCGCGGCTGGGGTCGACATCGCGGTGGAGCTGCAGGAGGGCATGGCCATGCTCCGGGATGCGAGTGTCCGCGCGGCGCCGCAGCACCGCGCCGCTCTGGACCGCGCAGCAGCCGCTCTCAAAGAGCCGGGAGCAGCCCATCGGCTCGAGCTGGTCCTGGGACCGCACATCGCGGAGCTGATGCACGCTGCATCCGAACGGCGCCACGCGACCCGCAGCGAAGCCCACGAGGTGTGGGTAGAGCCGGAACGGGCGCGTTTTTGCGCGTGGTACGAGCTGTTTCCTCGCTCAGCCTCGCCGGACCCCGCCCGTCCCGGGACCCTCCAGGATGTGACCCGGCGACTCGAATACGTCGCCGAGCTGGGCTTCGACACGGTCTACTTGCCGCCGGTACACCCGATCGGTCGCACGAAACGAAAAGGCCCCAACAACGCTCTAGTGGCAGCCCCAGAAGATCCTGGAAGCCCCTGGGCGATCGGATCCGCGGAGGGAGGCCACCTGGCCCTTCACCCGGAGCTCGGCACGTGGGAGGACTTCCGGGCTCTGGTCGAGCGGGCGGAGTCATTGAACCTGCACGTCGCCCTCGACGTGGCTTTTCAGTGTTCACCGGACCACCCCTGGGTCCACGAGCACCCCGAGTGGTTTCGCCATCGACCAGACGGCTCGATCCACACCGCCGAAAATCCTCCAAAGAGGTACGAAGACATTTACCCCCTCGACTTCGAGTCTCCGGACGCCGGCGAATTGTGGAACGCCCTGCTGAACGTCTTCACCTTCTGGATCGAACGTGGCGTTCGGTCGTTCCGCGTCGACAATCCCCATACCAAGTCATTTCGCTTTTGGGCCTGGGTCATCCGGCGGATCAAAGAGATGCACCCAGACGTGATCTTCTTGTCTGAAGCGTTTGCTCGGCCCAACGTGGCCCGACACTTGGCCAAGTCAGGCTTCACCCAGTCCTATGGATATTTTCCCTGGAAGAACGGGCGAGGTGAGATCGAAGAGTACTTTCGAGAGATCACCAGACCCGAGGTCTTGGACTACATGCGCACTTCGAGCTGGACCAACACGCCGGACATCCTGACGGAGTATCTGCAGTGGGGCGGTCGACCCGCTGCCGTGATCCGAGCGATCCTGGCCGCTACCCTCTCGGCGAGCTGGGGAGTCTACGGTCCCGCCTTCGAACTCGTGGACGTCCGCCCGCGACAGGCTGGATCCGAGGAGTACTTGGACTCCGAGAAGTATCAGGTCCGCCACTGGAACCTGAACGCGTCCCACTCCCTGGCCCCGCTCCTGAAGCGACTGAACGAGATCCGCAGGACCTACCCCGCCTTCCATTCGGACCGGACCCTCGAGTTTCTGCCGGCGTCCGACCCGGCGGTGGTGGCTCACCGAAAATCGGGAGGTGGACGGACGCTGGTGACCGTCGTCAGCGTGGATCCCCATGGCGTTCGCGAGACCGAGCTGGAGCTACCGTTCGTCGATGGGACCCGCCCGTACCAGGTGCACGATCTCTTGAGCGACGAGCGCTACCTGTGGACAGGGCAGCGGCAAAGGCTCCGTCTGGACCCGGCATCGATGCCGGCTCGGGTGTTCGTGATTCGAGAAGAGCACCGAAGCGAAAGTGATTTCGAGTACTGGACATGAATCAAAAAACGAAACGGATCCCTTCGATCGTGGAATCGGACCCCGAGTGGTACAAGCGGAGTGTCATCTACCAAACGCACGTCCGAGCCTTCTGCGACAGCAACGGCGACGGGATCGGTGACTTCAAGGGACTGACGAGTAAACTCGACTACATTCGAGAACTCGGCGCCGATGTGGTGTGGATCCTTCCTTTCTACCCGTCTCCCCTCCGAGACGGAGGTTACGACATCGCCGACTTCACCGGCATCAACCCAGACTACGGAACTCTGCGAGACTTCGAACGATTCGTGACGGCTGCGCACGCACGAAACCTGAAAGTGATGACCGAG
Source organism: Myxococcales bacterium LLY-WYZ-16_1 (assembly GCA_031800475.1). Classification (GTDB taxonomy): domain Bacteria; phylum Myxococcota; class Kuafuiibacteriia; order Kuafuiibacteriales; family Kuafuiibacteriaceae; genus Kuafuiihalomonas; species Kuafuiihalomonas phototrophica. The sequence goes on along the minus strand of DAPKRQ010000097.1, from coordinate 27,546 downwards.
CTGGTTCTGAATCACACTTCGGACAAGCATCCGTGGTTTCAACGGTCTCGAACGGCAAAGCCGGGCACCAAGTGGCGAGACTTCTACGTTTGGAGCGAAGATCCGAATCGCTATGACGACGCTCGCATCATCTTCAAAGACTTCGAAACCTCCAACTGGACGTGGGATCCGGTTGCCGGGCAGTACTTTTGGCACCGCTTCTATTCCCATCAGCCCGACCTCAACTGGGACAACCCAGACGTCGAGGCGGCGATGCTCAAGGTCTTGGACTTCTGGCTCGACCGGGGCGTAGACGGTCTGCGCTTGGACGCCATTCCGTACCTCTACGAGCGGGAGGGCACGACCTGCGAAAACCTTCCGGAGACCCATGGCGCCCTGAAGCGGGTTCGCGCCCACCTGGATCGGAACTACCCGGGCCGGGCCCTGCTGGCCGAAGCCAACCAGTGGCCCGAGGACGCGGTGGAGTACTTCGGACAGGGCGACGAATGCCACATGGCATTCCACTTTCCGATCATGCCGCGCCTGTACATGGCGACCGAGCGGGAAGATCGCTTTCCCCTGATCGACATCATTCGGCAGACGCCTTCGATTCCCGACAATTGCCAGTGGGTCGTCTTCCTTCGAAACCACGACGAGCTGACGCTGGAAATGGTCTCGGACGAAGAGCGAGACTACATGTACCGCATCTTTGCGGCAGATACGCGGGCACGACTCAACTTGGGCATCCGTCGCAGACTGGCACCTCTGCTCGGAAACGATGTCCGAAAGATTCTTCTTTTGAACGGACTCTTATTTTCACTGAATGGCACGCCGGTCGTGTACTACGGCGACGAAATCGGAATGGGTGACAACATCTACCTAGGCGACCGCGACGGCGTTCGGACGCCGATGCAGTGGACCGCGGACCGCAACGCCGGCTTCAGTAGCTCGAACCCGCAGCGGCTATACCTTCCGGTGATCATCGATCCGGAATACCACTACGAGACGATCAACGTCGAATCGCAACAGCACAACCCGAATTCGACCTACTGGTGGATGCGACGACTGATCGCGCTGCGGCGCCAACATGAAGCATTCGCGGTCGGCGACATCGAGTTCCTGCTCCCCGAGAACTCGCGCATTTTGGTTTTCGTGCGAAAGACCGATGCCGAACAGATTTTGGTCGTGGCCAATCTCTCTCGTTCCGTTCAGTATGCCGAACTTGCCCTGCAGGAATACGAGGGACGGGTTCCGATCGAGGTTTTCGGCCGCACCCGCTTCCCGACGATCGGAAAGCTCCCCTATCTTTTGACCCTGGCTCCGTACGGCTTTTATTGGTTCGACATCTCGGTACCCCGCACGTCGGTCGAGTACGAAGATGCGACCCCCGAAATTCCCACCATGCGGCTCGACCACGGCTGGAAGGAGCTGACCCGAGGCGCGGGTGTATCTGCGCTGGAGCGGGCGCTGCCGGTGGTACTCGGCCGTCAGCGTTGGTTTTCGGGCAAGGGCAAGACCCTCGATCGGATCCGAGTGGTCGAGGTGGTCGACATGCCGGTGGACGCCACCGACGTGGAAGGCACCGCCGTCATCCTGCTGGAGGCGCGGTACGAACAGGATTCCCCCGAGGTGTTTCAGTTGCCCCTGGCCCACGTGACCGGGCCCGAGGCCCAACGTCGGATCTCAGACCAGGCCTGGTCGGCACTTCTGAAGACCCGAACCCGGGACGGCCGAGAGGGACTGCTGGTGGACGCCCTGGACATTCCGGAATTTCGCCGGGAGTTGGTGGATGCGGTGGGCGGCAGCGCTCGGGATCGGGGCCTGGTGGGCCGGCGCACGCGGTACCGCGAATTCTTCGACTCGACCTCGTCGTGCGTCCTCGGAGCCGAGCAGAGCAACACCTCGGTCGTCTACGATCAAAGGGCCATCCTGAAGGTCTTTCGCAAGCTCGAGGTGGGTCTGAATCCCGACGTGGAGATCGGGCGGCACTTGACCGAGCGCTCGGAATTCGATGCCTTTCCCCCGGTGCTCGGGGAGCTCTCTCTTCAGCGGAACGGGGAGCAAGACCGTCGGGTTCTGGCCGTGCTCCAGCGCTTCGTACCGAACCAGGGAGAGGCGTGGCAGACCGTCGCTGGGGAGCTCGGTCGGCTTTGCGACACCGTGCTACAACACCCCGAAGACGCCAGCCCGCCCCCGCGGGCGGGAACGGGCCTTCGGCCTCGACTCCGTTCCGATCTTTCGACGGTCGAGCAGGACTTGGTGGGCGGATTCCTGCCCTTGGTCGAGCAGCTGGCGGTGCGAACGGCCGAAATGCATTGGGCGCTGGCGTCCGGCGACCACGGGTTCGAGCCGGAGCCCTTCACACCCCACTACCAGCGGGGCCTATATCAATCGATGCGCTCGCACGCGGCCCGGATCCTCGACGCCGTCCAGCGTCTGGACCGTCTGGCTCCCGAGGTCGCGGAGCGAGTCGAAAGCCTGGCGGAGCGCCGCCCTCGAATCTTCGAATGCTTCGATCAGAGCCTGCGGGGCTCGACTTTGGACGGCGCAAAGATCCGCTGCCACGGCGACTTTCACCTGGGCCAGGTTCTGAGCACTGCCAATGATTGGATCATCATCGACTTCGAGGGAGAGCCTTCTCGGCCGATCTCGGAACGGCGGCTCAAGCAGAGCCCGCTCCGAGACGTGGCGGGCATGCTGAGGTCCTTCGATTACGCTTTTCACGCCGCGTGGCAGCAACAGCTGGACATCGGGACCTTCGCGGAAGGCTCCGCCACCGAAGCCACCCTGACCGATGCCCTGCGCGCTTGGACCCAGGCGGTCAGCGACGTCTACACCGCCACCTACTTCCAACACATGGAAGGCTCCGGCCTTCTTCCATCCGATCGAGAGGGCACGATGAACCTTCTCCGCGCATATCGTCTGGACAAGGCCATTTACGAATTGGGCTATGAGATGAACAACCGCCCCCGCTTTTTGGACGCACCGATATCGGGCATTCACCGAATTCTGGCGGGAGGGTGAGCTCGTGGACGCTTCGGATGCCACGGCCTTTCGCGAAGGGACCTCGACCACCCTGCACCAGCACCTGGGCGCCCACTTTCGACGGGAGGGGGGCCAGGAGGGTGTGCGGTTCACCGTCTGGGCGCCCGGGGCCGACGCAGTGGCCGTGATCGGCGAATTCGACGGTTGGCAGGGTGAAGCCTGGCCGATGGAACGCCGGAAGGAGCTGGGTCTGTGGAGCACCTTCGTGCCCAACCTGTCTCCCGGAACCCTTTACAAGTACCGCGTCCGACGCAACGGCACCCGCTTCGACAAGGCGGACCCGATGGCTTTCGCCACCGAGATGCCCCCCGGCACGGCCTCGGTCCTCCATCGAAGCGAGCACGTCTGGCGAGACCAAGCGTGGATGGCGTTCCGGGCCGAGCGAGACCCGGCCTCAGAGCCCATGAGCATCTACGAAGTCCACTTCGGCTCGTGGATGCTCGACCCTTCGGGCCGCTGGCTCGAATGGGAAGCCATGGCCGAGCCCCTGCTCGACCACGTGAAGAAGCTCGGCTTCACCCACGTGGAGTTCCTTCCACTCATGGAGCATCCGTTTCACGGATCCTGGGGATACCAATGCACCGCCTGGTTCTCGCCCACCCGGCGCTTCGGGGACCCCGACGGCCTGAAGGCGCTCGTCGATCGCTTTCACCGAGAGGGTGTGGGCGTCATCCTGGACTGGGTGCCATCCCACTTTCCTCGGGATGCCCATGGTTTGTATCGATTCGATGGAACACCGCTGTACGAAGCGGAGTCGGACAACTCCCACAACCCGTGGAACACGGTTGCCTTCGACTGGTCGAAGCCAGAGGTGCGCGCTTTTTTGCTCAGCTCGGCCCGGTGGTGGCTCGAAACCTACCACGCCGACGGGCTGCGGGTGGATGCGGTGGCCTCCATGCTGCGTCCTGCAGGGGAGCCCGGCGAAGACCGACGAGCGAACCCCGACGCCGTGGCGTTCCTGCGGGAACTGAATCGGCAGGTGGCCGACTTCGCTCCCGGCGCCGTGATGGCGGCCGAAGAGTCCGGATCCCACCCCGGCGTGACGAAGGCTACCGAAGCCGGTGGGCTCGGCTTTTCGGTCAAGTGGGACATGGGTTGGTCTCACGACACGCTCGAATACATGGCCAACGACCCGGAGCTCCGTCGCCATCATCAAGATCGACTCACATTCCGGTCGGTTTATGCGCACCAGGAACGGTTCGTGTTGCCCTTGTCCCACGACGACGTGGCCTTCGAACGGGGCTCCCTGTGGGAGAAGATCCCGGGGGACGAGTGGCAAAAGTACGCATCCCTTCGGCTGCTGTACGCCTACATGTACGCGCTGCCCGGGAAGAAACTCTTGTTCATGGGCTCCGAGTTCGGGCAGCGGACCGGTTGGCATCACGACGAAGCGCTCGCCTGGGGCCAGATCCGGATCTGGGAACGGTCTCGGGGGCTGATGCTCTTGGTGGGCGACCTCAACCGGCTGATGCGGGAGCACGACGCCCTGCACGCACTCGACTTCTCCCCGGACGGCTACGCTTGGGTGGACGGTTCCGACTCGGAGAACTCGGTCCTGGCGTTCCTTCGCCACGGTCGGTCGGAGGGTTCCCTCGTGCTGGCGGCGTTCAACTTTCGCCCGTCGCCGCGGACGAACTATCGGGTCGGCGTGCCCCGGCCCGGACACTGGGCAGAGATCTTCAACAGCGACGCCACGGTCTACGGGGGCTCCGGCCAGGGAAACCTGGGCGGACTCGAAGCCACGCCGGTCCCGGCGCACGGGCGTTATCACAGCCTGACCACCACCCTCCCCCCGTTGGGCGCCGTCTTTTTCTCTTGGACCCCTCGGTGATAACAGGCCCGGCATGAACCCGATCTCCGAAGCGCTGGCGCTTTTGGACGTGGACCGGCTGCTCCTGTCGGTGCCCGACGCTGCCCATCCCTGGTCGGACGGCGAGGACCTGGGCCGCGGCAGCCCGTACGCCCGCGCGAGCCGGCGTTTTCTCGAATTCGTTGCCGCACAGGGGTTCACGGGAGTGCAGGCCACGCCGCCCGGACGGGTCAGCCCGGTCAATCCGTCGCCCTACGACGGCAGCTATTTCGCCCGCAACGAGATGTTCGTCCGCGCTCATCGGCTGCTGACCGATCCGGTGGTCGGTCCGCATCTGCCACCCGACGCATTCTGGACCGACCCTCAGGTGGACCCCGGCCGGGTTCACCACCCCGAGACCCTGGCCTTGCACAAGCGGTGGCTCGCTCAGGTCCACGGGGCGTTGGACCGGGCCCTGGCCGCAGGCCGGGCTGCAGACCTGGCGAGCGCCCTGGAACAGTTCCGGGCCGATCACGACTGGCTGCCCTTCGATCGAGACTACGAGACCGCTTTCGACCCGAGCGCCATCGAGGGACAGGCGGTGGACCGCTACACCCTCGAACAGTTTTTGGTGCACCGGCAACACGTGGCTCTTCGCCAAGACCTGGCCGAGCTCAATCTGCAGCTGTGGGGCGACCTGCAAGTGGGCCCCGGCCCCATGGACCGGGCGCGATTGGCCGACTGCTGGCTGTCCGGCTACCTGATGGGTGCACCGCCGAGCCGAACGAATCCCCAGGGGCAGCCCTGGGGCTTTCCGGTGTTCGATCCGGACCAGCTCGACGCGGCCAAGCCCGCCCGAAAGGCCTTCGAGGCCCGACTCGACAAACTCATTGGCGAGTATGACGGCCTTCGCATCGACCACCCTCACGGGCTCGTCTGTCCATGGGTGTACCGCGACGGGCCGGATCCCCAGCGGTCCGTTCAAGAGGGTGCGCGCCTGTACGAGTCGCCCCACCTGCACGATCACCCGGAACTGGCCCGGTACGCCCGGGTGCGACCGGACCAGCTTCACCCAGATCCAGAGCATCCGCGCTACGCAGACGACTGGGTCCAGCAGCTGGATCCAGAGCAGATCGCGTCCTACGGTGAGCTGATGCGCTTCGTGGTGGAGCGCATGGGCGGAGCCGACCGCATCGCCTGCGAGGTGCTGAGCACCGAGCCGTACCCGCTGCGACGGGTCCGTACCGGCTTGGGTTTGGGCCGCTTTTTGGTAACCCAAAAGGCCATGCCCGGGGATCCGGACGACGTCTATCAAGTGGATCGCTCGGCTCCGGCGGACTGGGTGATGATCGGCAACCACGACACGCCGACGATCTGGGGCCGAATTGCCGAGTGGAGCGCAGGACCGCGCCGGGAGCGGGAAGCAGCGACGCTGGCCCGGCGCCTCCGGCTCGGCCCCGAAGGGCGACGGCGCCTGATGGCCGACGACCGAGCCATGGCCCAGGCCAAGCTCAGCGAGCTGTTCATGGGACCCGCTCGAAACGTGTTGGTGTTCTTCGCCGATCTGTACGGGCTGACCGAGCCCCACAACCGGCCGGGTGTGGTCCACGCCGACAATTGGTCCCAGCGGGTGCCGCCCGACTGGTCCCGACCATCGCTGCACGTGGGCGCGGCCCTGGCCGACGCCCTGGTCGCGCTCGACCGAGCCCCCGACGGTCTGCTCCTGCGACTGCGGGAGTCGGAACTCACTCGGGCTTGACGGCCGAAGACGTTGCACCCCGCAACATGGTTTCGAGGGCCGAAAAGCCCCGCTCGAGCACCTCGGGCTCGGGCCCGAACGACAGCCGCAGATGTTGGCGAAACCGCGAAGCCCGTCGCCGCCGGCCCGGGTTCACGTCGAAGAACTCGCCGGGGACCACGATCACCCGGGATTCGAGCGCTTTTCGAAAGAACGCCATGCCGTCCTGCAGCTCGGGGTCGAGCCCCGACGTGTCGGCCCACAGGTAGAACGTTCCTTCGGGCTCCACGTCGACCCGAAGCCCGATCTCGCGGGCCCTGCGGAGGGCGAATTCGCGCTTGGCCGAAAAGCGCTGCCGAATCGCGGCGGCTTCCCGGTCGGCGATCTCGGGGCGCATCAGCTCCACCGCGGCCCGCTGCAGCGGCCGAGCCCCGCCCCCGTCCAAAAAAGACCCGGCGCTCGACACCGACTCGATGATCGCCTTGGGGCCCACCGTCCAACTGGTGCGCCAGCCCGGATAGCGCCAGTTTTTGGTCAGGCCATCGAAGATCACGACCGGATCGGAATCGACATCGTCCACGTACCTGGCTGCGCTTTCGGGGCCTTCGGTCGAATGCCACACATAATGTGAATAGAATTCATCGATCAGCAGCGAGCATTCGTTTGCACGTGCGCAACCCACCCAAGACGCCATGCGCTCGCCGGCCACCAGCTTGCCCGTGGGGTTGCACGGATTCGACAACAGAATCGCCCCGAGCCCACGCCCTTGAATCTCGCGCTCGAGGTCGTCGGCCGAAAAGGCGTACTGTCGCTCTGGATCCAGAAGGATCGGAATCGGCGAAAACATGCGGAAGATGTCCAAGAGCTCCTCGTACGCCGTGTAGTCGGGCAGAAAATGTCCCAGGTTCACGGGGCCCATCGACGCAGCGGCCCGGGTGAGCGCAGTCCGGCCGCCACCGCTGATCGCCACGTTTTCAGCGGAGTACTTGGAGCCCCGGCCCCTGCGGTAGCGCCGGTTGTAGAGGTCGGCCACCGCTTCCCGCAGCTCCCAGATACCCGCCACCGGAGCGTATTCCTGGTCCTCCACCCGAACCGCAACCTCGTGGACCCGCCGGCCCGCCGCGGCGAGCGGACCGGTCTCCGGTTGGCCTTGGCCCAGGTTGGACCAGTGCGGGTCCGTCGGTCGAAACCCCCGCGCCCCCGCTTCGGAGCTCACGAAGATCACGCCGGTGCGCGGGACCCGACGAAAGGCGCTCGGGGGGGCATCGGGGTGCATGCCGCGAGCAAACACGGGCGCGTGGCGCCGCACAATCTCGTCCGTGATCCGAAAACCCACGTCCCCTCCTGCGTCAGGCCGCGTCGGACGCCTTCGGCGAACTCGCGACCACGACCCGGTTTCGGCCTTCGTGCTTCGCGCGGTACAGCGCCTTATCGGCTGCATCGAGCAATTCGGACGGAGCGGTGCCTCCGTCCAGGCCCCCCGCTTCGACGGCCGCCACTCCGACACTCACGGTCACCCGCAAAGCCCCAGCAGAAGTCTGAATCCGGGAGCCCTGCAGCGACGTACGAATGCGGGAGGCGACCTGTCGAGCCGCGTCGGCATCGGCCGTCGGCAGCACCACCACGAACTCCTCGCCGCCGTATCGGCACGGCAGGTCCGAAGCCCGCACGCTGGCCCGAAGCACCTGCGCGAACGCACGCAGTACGTCGTCTCCCGCCCGATGACCGTGGGTATCGTTGACCGCTTTGAAATGGTCGAGGTCGAGCATCAACAGCGCCAGGCCCGTTTCGTCCCGGAGCGACCGGGCCAGCTCCCGCGTCAGTTCGTGATCCAGGGCTCGCCGGTTGGGCAGTCCGGTCAGGGCATCGATCCGAGCCTGCTCCGCCAGCTGGCGATTGGCTTCGCGCAACTCCTGCTCGACCTGCTCCTTTTCGGCCACGACTGCTTCGAGCTGCTGAATCGCCGACGCATAATGACGGTTCAGGGCCACCAAAGAGCGGGTGGCATCGCGGAGCAGCGCTTCCAGGTCCGGCTGTTCGCCGAGGGTCCGCTTCAAGGCCCTGCCGGCTTCGGCAGTGAGCCCGGGAAGCTCCCGAAAGACCGCGTCCCGTTCGGGGTCCGCGATATCCAAGACCTCCAGCGCTTTGCGGGCCGCGCGATGGTCTTCGGCCGAAGCGAAGCCCTCGAAGACGGCGCAGACCCGCTCCGCCACCCATGCCAGCCGGGCCACCTGGCCCGCGGGCGGCTCCGGGTCGTGGTGACCGTGGATCGCTTCGGCCACCGGGTCGGGCAGGCGCAAGCACCGGGCCATGGCGCTGCCGCTATCCGGGTGGGCGCAGTGCCCGAAGGCCCGCTCCTTGAGCGTTCGGTGCGGCGCCGGGGCGCGAGCCACGTCGACGGCGTCTTCGAACGCCTCGCGCGCCCACAGCAGGATGCCTGCATCGAGCAAGAGCCCGGCGGTGTGGCAGGCCTCCGGGTCCTTGGCGCCGACCCGCTGGGCCAGCGCCCGGGTCGTCACGGCCCTCCGGAGCGCGTTGCTCAAGAGCACTTCGGCCCCCTCCTGCTCCGGCACCAAGTCGGTCACCCAGAGGCTGAGGGCCAGGTTGCGCACACCGCGCACTCCCAGGTGGGTAGCGGCCCTCCGCACGTCGCCGATGGGGACCGAGGCCCCGAAGGCCGGACTGTTGGCCAGCGCCAGCAGTCGGAGCGCAAAGCCGGGATCGGACGACGCCAGATCACCGAGCTCGCTCGAGGTCACGTCCTCGGAAGCGGCAGCCTGGACCACCTGCGCCGCCACGGTGGACATCGGATACTCCAGCACGTCCCGCTTCATCCCGCGCTCTCGAAGGAGCTGCACGAAGACCGCAGCCCCCCGGGTCGGTCGGCCATCGGGACTCGCCCTTGATGCCGGGCAGACCCTTCGAAGCTGGGCGAGAGGAATTGGGCGGACTCGCACTTCACCGGTGTCTCGCTCCGAGACGGTGGCTCGCCTCCCGGGCGAAAGCGGGTCAAACTTTGAAGCGGTGGTCCGCACCGTGAAAACCCACCCCGGACCCTGGGAGGTGAGGGCTCCCGCGGCCGCCCTGGCCCTGGCGGTCGCCGCGGGCTGCGTCGAACCGACTCCGTGGCGGGTCGAGCCCGAAGGCCCAGTCGACTTGATCTCGGCCGTCGAGATCGACAGCGACGGCGAACCGGTGGGCGCGGCCCCGTTTGCCCCGTTCGAGCTGCCCGTTCCGATTCGAGGGAACGGCGTCCAACGAGGCCGGTTGTGGGTCGTGGGTTACCGGACCTCGACCGCAGCCTCTGCACCCTGGCCCCGTCTGGGTGAACGGCCGCGATCGGCGGATCCCTTCGAAACCGCCCTGGCTGCGCCGACCCTGTCCCTGTGGGTGGAAAACGGCCGCCACGGCACGGCCGAACCTCCGGACCTGCCCCGACTGACCACCGATCGGGTGGCGGACATCTGCCCGGCGGACGCCGACCCTGGAGTCTGGATCGCCGAATGCGGTCCCGCCGTGTTGGTGTCGAGCGCCGTCCGCGAAGGGGGCCCTTGCGGGTTTCGGGTGCGTTTTTTGCCCGAGGGCAATTGGGACGAAGAGGTGGCGTCGCCCGTGCAGGGGGGCCGGCTGCCGGTCCGGGAACTTTCGGTCGAAGGGAACGTCGACGCGTTCGGGCAGGCTCGGATCACCGAGGTTTCGAACCCAGGGGCCTGCACGATTCGGAAGGGCCGTTCGATCCCGCCCCGGGTCCTGTCGTTCCGGCGGCCGGATGATCCGCCGATCGACAGCCCCGCGGTCAGCTGCCAACTCGACGCCTACTCCCGGTCCTACGCTGGGCGTCTGTTGGACGTGATGGACGATCCTCCCCACGTCTGGGGCATCCGTGCGGCCCCGGAACCGGCTTCGACCCGCCTGTCCTGCCGATCGGACCGACCGGTGCGGCCCGCTTGCCTGGTTCGGGCCCGCTGGGACGGCCGGAGTCCACCGGTCGAGCGCTGCGACGGAAACTTCGATCGCATCATCCCCCTTCCAGGGACGTCCGACGCCATCGGCGTGCTCGCGGTTCGCTACGAACCGGATCGACCGCCGGAGTCCGGCGACATCGACACCCAGTCTTGGCGGGTGCGGGTGCTGGATCGGAACAGCCTCGAAGACCGCAGCGTCGTGCCCGATCCCGCTGGGTTCGACGGATGGCGCCGGAGCTGGGTCCGAAGTCGCGGAGCCTCGGCGGTCGGTGATCGCACGTTCTTGGTGTTTCGCAGCTTTCGAAGCATCCAATCCCTCGAGCTTTGGCTCGATCCGATGGAAGAATTTCAGTGGCGCATCGCTTTCCTTCAAGACGAGATCTTCGACAGTCTGGAATACCCCTCGAACATCATCCCGGAGAAAGGCGGTTTCGTCGTACCCAAGATCGGATACAACCGGTCGTGGCTCCGATGTCGCTTGAATGGAGTTCCTTCCTGCGAGGCGGAAGAATTTCTGGAAGGCCCGCAGATCTACATCGGAAGCCAGGTGCTCCACCAAGTGCGGCTCGAACCGCCGGCGGTCTCCTTCGACGGATGGACGGCGGGCATCGAGGGCGCTCTGCTCGTCGAAGATCGCGGCACCACCCGTGCGATCCGTACCTTCGTCGCTGGAGACCAGGCGGCCCCCACCGCAGCCCAGGTGATCCCACCCCTGGGCCGATGCGAACGCGGCGTGGTGGCCGTGGCGCTCGTGGGCCAGGATGCGAGTCCGGTGCGGCACAGAAGCGTCGTGGGGTTTTTGCGGGGCGATGGCCGATTCGATTCACTGGTGCTGGTGGCCGGCGCCGGATGGATCGCCGACTTGGCGTGGACCGGAAACCACCTGGTGGCCCGGGACGTCCTCACCGAGCGGGCCCTTCGATGGTCGGCGTCAGACCTGGCTCGGGGCCTGGGCTGTGCGCCGTGATCGTCAGGACGCTCGGCGGGACGACTCTTCCGCAGGAGGCTCCACGTCGAGCACGTCGTCCGGGGTCCCCGGACGGGGGCCGGGGGGACCGAAACGCGGGTCGAAGGGATCGGGCCCCGTCCCGTAGGTTCGGATCTCGATCCGTCCTTTCAAACGCCGGGCGAGCCATCGCTTCAACCCGGCGCGGGCCGGCGGGATCAGGCAGACGAAACCGAAGGCGTCGGTCAAAAAGCCCGGGGTCATCAAGAACGCGCCCGCGGCCAACAAAAATGCCCCGTCCATCAACGCATCGGCCGGGACCCGGCCTTCGGCCATGGACCGCTGAAAGCGGCGCATCACGTCGAGCCCCTGCAGCCGGGCCAGATGGGCTCCGATCACCGCCGTGAGCACCACGAGCCCCAGGGTAGCCAGGACCCCGATCTGGGTGCCCACCTGAATCAAAATCGCGAGCTCCGCCGCCGGAACGACGACGAAGACGAGGGCCAGCCACCACATGTTCGGACAACCCTCGCCACGACCGGCCTGTTCCCGTCCAGCGAAGTGTGCCGGCCGAGAAGGGCTTCACCGGGCAGGTCGAACCCGGTCGATCGGACGAACCTTCAAGGTGGAACGTTCCGGGGTTTTCGGCGGGCTCGCCCCTGAAAAAGCCTGTCGCCCTGCGGCCGGGGCGTTTACCGTGCCCCCATGCACCCCTCGATCCTCGGAACCGCCCTCGAACCGGGCGCGGTGGTCCAGTTCTTGGAGCAGCTCGGGTACGCCGCGCCGGAGATCACCAAATTCGAGCCCATCGGGTCCGCGGCCGACGCGGACATGAAGGCCGGCGGTTACGGAAAGCCGATCCGGATCCGCTTTTCATCCGGCGGCAAGGAGCACGACACGGTCCTTCGCACCAGCGTCGCCGACGACTTCGGGCACGACCGCCGGGCCGATCGGTATCAGGCCGCCATCTTGGGGTTCGACAGTTTCAGTCGAGTCCCCCGGCACTGCCGACCCCTGGCGGTCGGAACGGTGCGGCCCGACGGAAGCCTGGAGGGCATCCAGCTGGGCGAGCCATTCCTCCTGACCACCTACGACCCGGGGGAAATCTACGTGAAAGACATCCTGCGCTTGGCCAGCGAAGACCAGGCGGAGGCACTGGATCTGGAGCGTGCGTCGACCCTGGCTGGTTACCTGGCGGAGCTTCATTCCGAAACCGCCAGCGCGCGATCCTACAGGCGTTTCGTGCGCGATACCCTGGGCAGCGGAGAGGGCGTATTCGGACTTTGCGACGCCTATGAAGCCAACGACCCGGTGGCGCCTCCCGAGCGGCTGGAGCGGCTGGAGCAAAAGTGGGTCTCCTGGCGGTGGCAGCTCAAGCGGCGCACCGACCGCGCTCGCCGAACCCACGGAGACTTTCATCCGTTCAACCTGCTGTTCAACGGGGGCGTAGAGCTCCGCGTGCTCGACGCCAGCCGGGGGGTGGCGGGGGATCCGGCGGACGACCTGTCGGCACTGAGCATCAACTACCTGTTCTTTGCGCTCCGGGAGCGCGACCGCTTCGACGGGGCTCTGCGCCAGCTGTGGTCCCGGTTTTTCGCCAGCTACCTGGAGCGCCGGCCCGACGAGGAGATGTTCCGTTCGATCGGGCCGTTGTACGCCTGGCGTTCCTTGGTGCTCGCCTGCCCCGCCTGGTACCCGGACGTGTCCCCCGAGCTGCGCGACCGACTGCTCCGCTTCTCCGAGCGCCTTCTCGACGGCGCTCCGTTCCACCCCGAGAAGGTGGAGGAACTCTTGGCGTGACCCCCTTCGGAACCGTGGTGTGGTTCACCGGAAGACCCGCCACCGGAAAGACCACCTTGGCCGAAGCCCTGTTGGGCGCCCTGCACCGCCGGGACCTGGCGACGGTGCATCTGGACTCCGATCGGCTTCGGACCTTCTTGACTCCCGAGCCCTCCTACACCGCCGAAGAGCGGGAGTGGCTCTACCAGGTCGTCCAAGAGCTGGCGGTCGTTTGCAGCGAAGGGGGCGCCATCGTGGTGGTGAGCGCCACCGCGCCGTACCGCCGTCATCGCGACCGAGTGCGCGAGCGGGTCCCACGCTTCGTCGAAGTCTTGTTGCGGACCGATGAATCGGTGCTGAGAAGCCGAGACCCGAAGGGTCTGTACGCGGCCGCGGCCCAGGGGACAGTGCGGAACCTGCCCGGCATCGACGCCCCCTACGAAGCACCGGAGAATCCCGAGCTGACCCTTCGAACCGACCTTCAGTCGGTCCCGGAGCTGACCGAGAAGCTGCTGGCCCACGTGGTGCCGTCCTCGTCTTGACCCGAAGTCCGGGAGGATCTCGGATTCGGCATGCTCCGCGGACGAACCTGGTCCCTCCTTCTGCTCTTGCTCGGCGGCCTGGCCCTGGCTTACGCCCTGCAAAACGCGTTCGGTCCCACGAAACGAACGGTGCCCTACAGCGAACTCGTGACCGCCCTGGAAGACGACCGGGTGCGCGAAGTGTGGATCGGCGCGGCAGCGGTGGAAGCAAAGGTCGTCCCCGAAGAAGGGACCGGCAGCGACGGCGATGCAAAGACCGAAACATGGTCGGCCCAGCGGGTGCCCGGCTTCGACCCGGACGCGTTGATCGAAGAACTCGAGACGCGGGACGTGACCTACTCGGGCAGGCCCGAAAGCGAGCCGTGGTGGCTGTTGCTGTTCTGGTTGATCCCCTTGGCCCTGATCATGCTGCCAACCCTCCTGATCGGCCGAGGGCTGCGGGGCGGAGCCGGAGGCGGGCCCGGAAGCGCGAGCCCCATGTCCTTCGGGCGGAACAAGGCCAAGCTGTACGATGAGTCGGCTCAGATTCGGGTGGGCTTTGACGACGTGGCTGGCGTGGACGAGGCGAAGGGCGAGTTGACGGAGGTGGTGGACTTTCTTCGGTCGCCCGGACGTTACCAGCAACTCGGCGCCCAGATCCCCCGGGGTGTGCTGCTGGTAGGCCCCCCGGGCACCGGCAAGACCCTACTCGCCCGGGCGGTGGCCGGTGAAGCGGGCACCCCCTTCTTTTCGATCACCGCCTCCTCGTTCGTCGAGATGTTCGTGGGCGTGGGGGCGGCCCGAGTCCGCGACCTGTTCAAACAGGCGAAGGAACGGGCGCCCTGCATCGTGTTCATCGACGAGATCGACGCCATCGGCCGGTCGCGGGGCGGACTCGGCGCCATGGGCACCAACGACGAGCGGGAACAGACCCTGAACCAGCTGCTGGCCGAGCTCGACGGCTTCGAAAGCGATTCCCAGGTGGTGATCATGGCCGCCACGAACCGACCCGAGATGCTCGACGCCGCCCTGACCCGTGCCGGCCGCTTCGATCGGCAGGTGGTGGTGGACCGGCCCGACGTCCAGGCGCGGCATGCCATTTTGAAGGTCCACGCCAAGAAGATCGCGCTGTCCGACCAGGTCGATCTGGAGCTGGTCGCGAAACGGACCCCGGGCATGGTGGGGGCCGACATGGCCCGGGTCGTCAACGAAGCCGCCCTGGCCGCCGCCCGCCGGGGTTCGGAGAGGGTGGAGCAGGCGGACTTCGAAGAAGCGGTCGACCGGATCCAGCTCGGTCTAAAGAAGCGAAATCGGGCCATGAACCAGACCGAGTTGGAGCGGATCGCCGTGCATGAATCGGGACACGCCCTGGTAGCCATGGGCAGCGAGCACGCCGACCCGGTGCACCGGGTCAGCATCATTCCCCGCACCATCGGTGCCCTTGGTGTCACCTTGCAGCTGCCCACGGAAGACCGTCACCTGATGACGCGCGGAGAGCTCGCCGACCGGATCGCGGTGATGATGGGGGGCCGGGTGGCCGAGGAACTGGTGTTCGAAGAGGTGTCCACCGGGGCACAGAACGATCTGGAGCGGGCCACCGAAACCGCACGCCAGATGGTGTGCCGCTTCGGCATGAGCGAGCGACTTGGAGCCCAGACCTTTGGCAAGCCCGCCGGGCTCCGCTTCTTGGACACCCCGGTGAGCTTTTCGGAAGAACGGAACTTCAGCGATCACCGGGCTCGGGAGATCGACCTGGAGGTGTCGAACATCTTGCAGGCGGGGGTGAGTCAGGCTCGCGAGATCCTCCAGTCCCGTCGAAAAGTCCTCGACGCCATGACCTCTACGCTGCTCGAAAAGGAGACCCTGGACCGGGAGGATCTGGACGCCCTGTGCAGCAACGAAGAGCGGGCGGACTCGGCCTGAAGCCGGGTCTCGCTCAGCGCGCGCCGAGCCGCTGAGCGATGGCGTCCAGGATCGCTGGGTCGTCCAGGGTGGCGGGGGTCTCGAAACGGTCGCCGTCGGCGATCTGCCGGAGGGTCCGGCGCAGGATCTTGCCCGACCGGGTCTTTGGAAGGCGCTCGACCACGTGCACGTTCTTCAGGGCGGCCACGGGCCCGATGGCCTCCCGAACCCGCTGCACCGCCTCCGCCTCGACCTGTTCCTGGGGCGTGCTCACCCCCGCTTTCAGGACCAGCAGGGCCACCGGGCGCTGGCCCTTGAGTTCATCCTTCACCCCGATGACCGCGCACTCCGCCACCGCCGGGTGTCCAGCCAGGACTTCTTCCATGGCCCCGGTCGAAAGCCGGTGGCCCGCCACGTTGATCACGTCGTCGGTGCGGGACATGACGAACAGGTACCCGTCTTCGTCCAGGTAGCCAGCGTCCGCGGTCTTGTAAAAGCCCGGGAACTCTTCGAGGTATACCGAGCGAAAGCGCTCCTCGGCGTTCCACAGGGTCGGCAGAGCCCCCGGAGGAAGCGGAAGCTTCAAGACGATGTTGCCGATGGTCTTGGGCGGGACCGGCCGGCTGTCGGGGTCGACCACTTGCACGTCCCACCCGGGCACGGCCCGGGTCGGGGAGCCTGGCTTCACCGCGAGGGCCTCGATCCCCAAGCAGTTGGCGGCCACGGGCCAGCCGGTCTCGGTCTGCCACCAATGGTCGATCACCGGTACGTCGAGGATCCGTCCGGCCCATTCCAGGGTATCGGGATCGCATCGCTCGCCCGCCAAAAAGAGGCTCCGCAGGGACGAAGTGTCGTAGGCCGCCACCAGCTCGCCTTCGGGGTCTCGCTGCTTGATCGCTCGAAACGCCGTGGGAGCGGTGAAGAAGACGTTCACCCGGTGGTCCTGTATCACCCGCCAGAACGCGCCCGCATCTGGCGTTCCCACGGGCTTGCCTTCGTACAAGACGGTCGTGGCCCGATGCAGCAAAGGGCCATACACGATGTAGGAATGTCCGACGACCCAGCCCACGTCGGAGGCGGCCCAGAAGACCTCACCCGGGTCGACCCCGTAGATGTGCTTCATGCTCCAAGCCAAGGCCACGGCGTGTCCCCCGTTGTCTCGGACGATGCCCTTTGGGTCCCCCGTGGTGCCAGAAGTATACAGAATATATAGAGGATCGGTCGCATCCACGGGGACGCAGGGGTGGGGCTCGGCACGTCGCTCGGCCTTCTGCCAGTCGAGATCCCGGCCTTCCTGAAGGTCGCATGGGGCTTCGGGACGTTGGAGAATCAGGCAGCGCTCGGGCGGATGGCGGCTCGCGGAGATGGCCGCGTCCAGCAGCGGCTTGTAGAGAACCTGACGGGCTGGCTCGATTCCACAGGAAGCCGAGAGGATCACTTTGGGCTGAGCGTCGTCGATCCGCTTAGCGAGCTCCACCGAAGCGAATCCACCGAATACTACCGAGTGGATCGCACCCAGTCGGGCGCAAGCCAGCATGCCGACCACGGCCTCCGGCACCATCGGCATGTAGAGAATCACCCGGTCGCCCTTGCGAACGCCGAGCTCCGACAGAACGCCCGCGCACCGCGCCACCCGGTCTTGCAGCTCCGCGAAGGTGTAGCGCTGGACGGTGCCGGTGACCGGGCTGTCGTACACCAAAGCCACCTGCTCGCCGTGACCCGCCTCCACGTGCCGGTCGACCGCATTGAAGCAGGTGTTGACTCGGGCCCCGGCGAACCAGCGATAAAAGGGCGCCCGGTCCCCATCCAGGACCCGATCCCACGGACGATCCCAGTCGATGGCCCGGGCTGCCTCGGCCCAGAACGCTTCGGGCGTTTCGATCGACCGCCGGTAGACTGCTTCGAACCCCATGAGGGCGGTGGAAGCAAGCCATGCGCCAAACCGCGTTGGCCGGCGGGCTGCGCCGCCGAATTTCGGGCAAGTGACCTTGCCTCTCGGGACCTGTCACCATCGGTAACGTTGCCTGTTACGCAGGCCCACGCTCCAACGCGTTGCGTTGAAACCGAAAGAAGTTCGCCCAAGGCTCTTGCAAGGTTGGTCCGCTCTTTGCTCTGTGTCACGGCCGAGGAAGGGACCATGTCCGACGCATCTCGAATCCAATACTGGCGCGCCAACCTGCGGATCCTGATCGCCCTGCTTTCGATCTGGTTCGTCGTCTCCTACGGCTTCGGCATCTTGCTGGCCGGGCCCCTCAACAACATCCACATCGGCGGCTTTCCGCTGGGCTTTTGGTTCTCACAACAAGGAGCCATCTACGTCTTCGTCATTCTGATCTTCGTGTACGTCCGGCTCATGAACCAGCTCGACAAGAAGCACGGGCTGGCCGAAGACTGAGGAGCACACATGTCCGTTCAGCTGTGGACGATCATCATCGTCGGTCTTTCGTTCGCCCTGTACATCGGCATCGCGGTCTGGTCCCGAGCGGGCTCCACGGGCGAATTCTACGTGGCCGGCGGGGGTGTGCACCCAGTAGCCAACGGCATGGCCACCGCGGCCGACTGGATGTCGGCAGCCTCTTTCATCAGCATGGCCGGAATCATCTCGTTCATCGGGTACGACGGCTCTGTCTATCTCATGGGCTGGACGGGTGGTTATGTGCTCCTGGCCCTGCTGCTCGCGCCCTACCTTCGAAAGTTCGGGAAGTTCACGGTCCCGGACTTCGTCGGGGATCGCTATTACTCCAGCGCAGGACGATTGATCGCCGTCGTCTGCGCCATCTTCGTATCGTTCACCTACGTGGCCGGCCAGATGCGCGGCGTGGGCGTGGTATTCAGCCGCTTTCTCGAAGTCGACATCAACACCGGCGTGGTGATCGGCATGGTGATCGTGTTCTCCTACGCAGTCCTCGGCGGCATGAAGGGCATCACGTACACCCAGGTGGCGCAGTACGTGATCCTGATCTTCGCCTACATGCTTCCAGCGATCTTCATCTCGATTCTGCTCACCAACAACCCGATCCCGCAGCTCGGCTTCGGCGGGGTCCTGGCCGGTGAGGTGGGTGAAAAGATCGCTTCGGGCGAGAACGTTCATCTGCTCGAGAAGCTGAACCAGTTGCACCGGGAGCTCGGTTTTGCCGAATACACATCCGGCTCCAAACCGATGATCGACGTCATCTTCATCACCATGGCCCTGATGGTCGGTACCGCAGGGCTCCCTCACGTGATCATTCGGTTCTACACGGTGCCAAAGGTTCGAGACGCGCGGATAAGCGCGGGCTGGGCCCTGTTGTTCATCGCGATTCTGTACACGACCGCGCCGGCGGTAGCCGCTTTCGCCCGAACCAACCTGATCGAGGACATCCGCGACGCCAAGTATGATGCGACGGCTGCGTCCGCAGGCGAGAACACGATCCCGGGCTGGTTCAAGACCTGGGAGGGCACCGGGCTCATCGCCTGGCTGGACAAAAACGACGACGGCCGGGTCCGGTACGACGGCTCCGGCGCCCCGTTCGAAGGTAAACCTTCCTTCGTGACCGCCGACGATGGCAGCGTGGTTCGCGGCGAGGCGGGCCAGCGCAAGGTGAGCAATCCGCCCACGTCGAACACCAACGAAGTCTACATCGATCGCGACATCATGGTGTTGGCCAATCCGGAGATCGCAGACCTTCCAGCCTGGGTGATCGCGCTGATCGCCGCCGGCGGTCTGGCGGCTGCCCTGTCCACCGCGGCCGGACTGCTCTTGGTGGTATCCACCGCCGTGAGCCACGATCTCATCAAACGAACCATCAGGCCCGACATCTCGGAGCGCGGGGAGCTGTTGGCCGCCCGCATCGCCGCGGCAGTGGCGGTCGTGGTGGCGGGTTACTTCGGGATCAATCCACCTGGTTTCGTGGCGCAGGTGGTCGCCTTCGCCTTCGGATTAGCGGCTTCCAGCTTCTTTCCGGCCATCATCTTGGGCATCTTCGACAAGAAGATGAACCGGGAAGGGGCCCTCACCGGAATGGTCACCGGGATCGCGTTCACCAGCGCCTACATCATCTATTTCAAGTTCCTCGGAGGCACCAAAGACCAGTACTGGTTCGGCATCTCGCCGGAGGGTATCGGAACATTCGGCATGCTGCTCAACGCGATTCTGGCCATCGGCGTTTCGAGATTCACGCCGGCTCCGCCCGAAGACATCCAGAATCTGGTCGAAGACATTCGCGTCCCCAAGGGATCGAAGCAGGCTTCCGCAGCACACTGACGAACGAACGGGCGCGCTCGCCTCTGCCCTTCGGCGAGGGCGTCCCGCCAACTCGGGAGGAAACAATGAATAAAGACATGCTCACGGTCGCACTCGCGGCCGCACTGTTCGCGTCGGCTTCGACGGCCCAGGCCCAAGGCGGAGGCGAGTTGTACGGCAAGGGTGCGCGCATCGACTTCAACGAAGAGGGCACACGCTACATGCGCTTCATCTCCTGGCTCCAGATGTGGACCCGGGTCATGGAGATGAATCCGGGCACGACCGTGGACGGAAATCCGTCGGACGTCGAAGCCGACGTGGCGCTCCGCAGGGCCCGGCTCATCGCATACGGCCAGATCACCGACGACGTGCTGATCTTGCTACACATGGGTATCAACAACCAGACTTTCCGGATTCAGCAGGGGGACCCCTTCAAGCCCCAGCTGTTCTTCCACGACGCCTGGGTGGAGTACGATGTCTTGGACGAATTCCTTTCGGTGGGTTCAGGTATCCACTACTGGCACGGAATTTCGCGTCAAACGAACGGAAGCACGCTGAACTTTCTCACCATCGACGCTCCGATCATCAACTGGCCCCTGATCGAAGGAAACGATCAGTTCGCTCGCCAGCTCGGCGTCTACGCCAAGGGCAAGATCCTCGACCTGGACTACCGGGTCGCGCTGAACCGGCCGTTCGAAACCCGCAACGCCGACCCGGCGAGCCCCGATCAGGCAGTCTTCAACAACAACGCCAACACCTGGTCCACCGCGGGCTACTTCAAGTGGGAGTTCCTCGAAAACGAGGGCAACCTCCTTCCGTATACCGTGGGCTCGTATCTGGGCACCAAGAAGGTGTTCAACATCGGCGCGGGCTACTACTACCAGCCCAACGGCACCGCCCGCGCCAGCGCCACGGGCGGAGATCGGGTCCCGTCGGACATCTTCTTGTTCGGGGCCGACGTGTTCTTCGACAGCCCACTGGGTTCGGTGGAGACCGGCGGGGCCCTCACGGCGTTGTTCACGTTCTACTACTTCGACTTTGGGCCGAACTTTCTGCGAAACATCGGCATCTCCAACATCGGCGACACCGGCAGCGGCTCCGCGGTCAATGGCCGCGGAAACGGGTACCCGGTCATCGGCACCGGCACCAGCTTGGTGCTCGAGGTCGGCTACCTTCTGCCGACGGAGCCCTTGGGCGGCGTGAGCCTGCAACCCTACTTCCGGACTCAGCTGTCGTTCTTCGAGGCTTTGAACGACGAGCTGTCGCCGATGCTGGAAGGTGGCGTGAACTGGCTGCTGATCGGGCACCACGCCAAGCTCACGCTGCACTACCGAGCCCGACCGATCTTCTTGGCCCCCGGCGACATGGACGGCTTCGCGAGCGAAGGCATCCTGCAGGCCATGGTGTACTTCTGAATCGAGGTACCGAGCTAGCGACCCGGGCCGTCCATTCCCTCGGAGCCGGACGACCGCCGGGCTCCGTCACCCGCCGAGCAGTTGCCCGAGGGTTCGGATCCCCCGCTTTCGGGCCCGCCGCAGCAAGACCTGAAAGACCCGAGCCGTGGCCAGGGCGTCGCCGGCGGCCGTGTGCCGGCCGCTGATCCCCACCCCACACGAGTCTGCCAACGCATCGAGCCCGATCCGGCTGCGCGACAGCTCCGTGCGCACCGGTCCCGACTCGAGGCGCAAAGCCAAAGTCATGGTGTCGACCACCGGGTTTTTCACCTTGGCCCCCCGGTGAGGCGCCAATGCCTTCTTCAACATGGCCATGTCGAAGGCCGCGTGGTGAGCCACCAACACCGCGGAATTGGCGTGCTCCAGAAACTGCGCCACCGCGAGATCTTCTTCCAGGCCCTGAGCCACGTCTCGCCGCACCAACCCGTGGATCCGCACCGCGTCGGCCGCGCCCACCGTGTCCTGCCGCACCCAGACCTCGAAGCGGTCGCCACACACGATGTCGCCTCTCTCCAGCCCCACCGAGGCCAGGGCGAGCAGCCGATTCTTCGCAAGATCGAGGCCCGTCGTTTCCGTGTCGAACACGACGAATCGCGTCGACTCCAGCGACGCTCGCTTCGAAGGATAATGGAACGCCTCGGCATAGCGACGAAGAGGTTCGGGCCACTCCGGACGGGCCTTTGTAAGCCAGGGGATCTTCACCGCATCATGTCGAGTCGATACCGGGACCGCAGCATCAGCTGAACGTCTTCCACGACGGAAAACGTGCTCCGGAGGGTTCTGCGTTGGAGCTTGTTCAGCTCGCGAATATGGACATAACGGCCGGAGCTGCCGCGATGCAGACCCTCCCGGGCGCGCACCCGCATCAGGATCTCGTATGCCATCGCCGCCTCACGAGACAGTCGCTCCAGGTTGGGCTCCTTTCGAGCAATCTGCTCCCAGCGGTCCACGGTACTTCCGAACATGTCGATTCCCGCGTCGTAGACCAGGACCCGCGCCGCGTCGGCCAAAGGGGTCATGGCCCGGGCCTTGATGTCGAAGGTCGATCGGTGCTCACCGCTCTTTTCAACGATCTCGTTTCGGAAGAAACTCAAAGGAGGCGGACTGTCGGCGGCGTTCCTAGCGAAGAACGCCAAGAAGCCTCGGTCGGCTTTGACCGCATCCATCACGAACGACTTCAGCTCCCGCGCCAGCTCCAAGTCGCCCGCCACCGGACGAAAGTCGAAGCAGATGTTCGCCCGCATGGTAGCCGGCGGATCGGGCATGGAAATCCACCGCTCGAAACGGTCCTTCCACTCGTCGAGGGCTAGATTCCATTCCGGGTTGCTGGCCATGACGTCGCCCGGACACCGGCGAAAGCCTGCTTCGACCAGGTGCTCCACGACCCGGGTACCGAGCTCGAGAAAGTACGCCCGATCGCCTTCGCAGCCGCGAAAGGAGATCGCATTGTCTTGGTCGGTGCGAAGAAGCTGTTCCTCTCGGCCCTCGCTGCCCATGGCGAGCCAACACCAGGGGGCTGGAGCTGGGCCGATCTCGGCTTGGGCGAGCTCGATGCTCCTGCGGATCAGAGCATCGTTGATCTCAGAGACCACCCGCGCCACCAGGCTCATGGCGGTTTCGGCTTCCAGGTATTTGCGCAAGAGCGCTTCGGTTCGGTCGCGCCACAGCCGAAGCTCCTCCCCCGAACGGGCCCGCTGGATCTCGTGGAGGATCACCGTGGGGTGCTGCCCCCGGGCTTTCGAGAGGTCGTGCTCCGACAGCACCCCGACGAGCCGAGATGCGGGGCTGCCGTCTTCGGTCACGGCAAAGTGGTGAAGCCCGTGCCGCATCATCAGGGCCATCAGCTGAGCCTCGGACACTTTCTCGGACACGGTCACCACGGGCTGGCTCATGATGCTCTCGATGGGCTCCGCTCCGGACCGCCCTTCGGCCACGACCTTCGAACGAAGATCCGAGTCGGTGACGATGCCGACCGGGCACCCGTTGGCATCGACCACCACGATCGACCCGACGTTCCGACTTCGCATGCGCCAGGCGGCCTGCTGGATCGAGATGTTCGAAGCGCAGGCCACCGGATCCCGGCTGGGCTCGACCCGAGCCACCAGCTCGGGTGCTGCAGCCCCCCGAAGCCGCTGTAGTGCTTGGTTCACCTGCTCGAGCCGGTTGTCGCCGAGCATCGGCAGATCGGACGTAAAGCCCGCCGTGAAGAACGCCGAGACCGCGTCGTCTTGCGCCATGCCCCAGCGCAACGGCTTTCCGGGGATGACGTAGAGCAAGGTGTCCTCTTCGGCCCGGGCCGACGCAGCGTAGGGCCTCTCGTTCAAAAGCGCCCGGGCACCGAAGTAGTCGCCTTCGTCGCAAACGTCCACCAGCTCGTCGATGCCGTCGTGGTTTCGACCGATCCGCACCCGACCCTTGTGAACCAGGTAGCATTCTGGAGCGTGGGGCTCGCCCTCTCGAAAGAGCACGTCTCCGGCTTCCACGTATCGGATGCGCAGGCCGTCGACGACAGCCCGCACCACGCTCGGGTCGGCCCGGTCGAAGGGTGCATGGGTCGAAATGCGCTCGACCAGGGTTTCGAACATGGAATCGGACACGGCTCAGCCCTTGTTCTTGGGGCGCACCATACCGTAGCGACGGCGGCGCTCCCACAATGCCTTGCGACTGATGCCGAGCCGCCGGGCGATCTCTGTCTCGCTCAGATGCGACTGGTGCTTCAGAACGAAATGGCGAAAATACTCCGCCAGCGCGCCTTCGTCCGATTCCGGCTCTCGGACCACGTGCAGGGTCTCGATCTCGATGCCCAGCAGCTCCGGCGTGATCTGGCCGTCTTCGCTCAGGATCACCGCCCGCTCGATGGCGTTTTCGAGTTCCCGCACGTTCCCGGGCCAGCGGTGTGCGAGCATGGCATCGAGGGCTTCTTCGGTCAGCTCCAGACCCGAACGACCGACCTTGGCGCCCGCCTTTCGAAGCAGGAATGTGGCCAGCTCCGGGATGTCGTCCGCCCGCTCCCGCAACGCCGGCACCCGCACGTCGACCACTTTGAGGCGATAGAACAGATCCTCCCGGAACGTCCCGCGGGCCACCATCTGGGGCAGGTCTCGGTGGGTCGCGGCCAGCACGCGCACGTCGACCTGTCGGGTCTTGCTGGATCCCACGTGCCGGATCTCCTGCTCTTGCAGCACCCGAAGTAAACGGGCTTGCGCTGACGCCGGAAGCTCCCCGACCTCGTCCAAGAACAAAGTGCCCTCGTGGGCTGACTCCACCAGGCCGATGTGACGGTGGACCGCCCCGGTGAACGCGCCCTTTTCGTGGCCGAACAACTCGCTCTCGATCAGGTTGTCCGGAATCGCCGCGCAGTTCACCGCCACGAAAGGGCCTTCTTTGCGACGACTCCCCTCGTGGATCGCCCGGGCCACCAGCTCCTTTCCCGTTCCGGACTCGCCGAGGATCAAGACGGTGGCGTCGGTGCAGGCCACCCGCTCGATTCTGTGCAGGACCCCCTGCATGGCCTTGCAGGTTCCGACGATCCCTTCGATGGCCCACACCTGGGAAACGTCGCGCTTCAGTCCTCGAGCCTTACGCCGAAGCTGCTGCTCTCGAAGAATGCGGTGAACGGCGAGCTCCAGTTCGTCCGGCTCGAAGGGCTTTGCAATGTAATCGGCGGCCCCCTGCTTCATGGCGTCCACCGCCGACTTCACGGTCCCGAAGCTGGTCATCAGGAGCACCGGCACGTGACCCGCGGCTTCGAGCAGCTCTACGCCGCTGCCTCCCGGCAGACGCACGTCGGTAAGCACCAGTTCGAAATCCGACAACTGGAACGCCCGGTCCTCGCCCAGGCTCACGGCTTCGTCCACGTCGTGCCCCGCACGGATCAAAGACCGCTTGATCTCGCCCCGGAGCACGGACTCGTCTTCTACCAACAAGATTCGACTCAAGACACCATCTCCAGCGCTTCGAGCTCCACGACGAACCGGGTACCACCTCCGTCCCTATCGGCCACCTCGATCCGACCGCCGTGGTCGGCGACGATCCGATGGGCGATGGCCAAGCCCAGACCGGTGCCGCGCCCCGGTTCCTTCGTGGTGAAAAAGGGCTCGAAGATGTGCTCCTTGATCTGCTGCCGAATGCCTTCTCCCCGATCCGATACCGCCACGTGCACGTTCGTCCGATCCACCGTCGTCTCCACTTCCACCTCGGCTCCGGCGGGGGAGGCGTCGCAGGCGTTGCCGAGCAGATTGACGAACACCTGCGTCAGCTGCTGGTCGTCTCCCCGTACCGCGACCCCGCCGGGGCACCGCAGATGACACTGCACGTCTCTGTGGGTCAATCGGACCAAGCGGACGGCACCTTGCAGCACCTGGAGCAGCTCCACCCGCCTCGAATCCGCGGACGAAAGACATTCTGGGCTCCTGCCCTCCGACCGGCTGAAGGCCACCATCGACTCCACGATCTTTTGAATGCGGGTGCCCTCCGCGATCACCAGGTCGAGTCGTTCGGCCACTTCGTCCCGTTCGCGCTCCCGTTGCAGGTTTCGTGCGACCATCAGCATACCGGCCAGCGGGTTTCCAATCTCGTGGGCCACGCCAGCGGCCAGTCGCCCGATGGACTCCAGACGATCTTGATGGGCCAGGCGCGCTTCGACCAGACGCTG
This sequence comes from Myxococcales bacterium LLY-WYZ-16_1, assembly GCA_031800475.1. Lineage (GTDB taxonomy): Bacteria > Myxococcota > Kuafuiibacteriia > Kuafuiibacteriales > Kuafuiibacteriaceae > Kuafuiihalomonas > Kuafuiihalomonas phototrophica. The sequence goes on along the minus strand of DAPKRQ010000097.1, from coordinate 1,552 downwards.
ATCGGTCAGGTCGTCCACCAGCGCCACGAAGCCCCCCTCGCCCAGAACCGAAGCACCGACTCGAAGGATTCGATCTCGCCCATTCGTTCGAATCGATCGCTCGAGGCCTGCCGCATCGCGGGTGAGCAAACTGGGCCAAGGTGGAGTCAGGTGGTCCACCCGATGACCGACGCAGCGGGCCCGGTCGAGGCCCGAGATCCGCACCATGACCTGGTTCCACACCAGCACCTCGCCCGTGGACGCCACCGCGCAGACCCCGAGAGGCAGGTCTTCGAGAACGCCGCCGAAGAATCGCCGCACCAGGTCGGCCGCATCCGCGTGGCCCGGGGTGCCGGTCCGGGGGCGAGACCGCTCTCGCTCCTCCAAGAACTGGACCTGGTCCGCCAGCTGGGAAGGGCTGCCGGGGCCTTTGCGGCCCATCAACTGCCGGGCGACCATGGGCCCGAACAATCCGGACAGGTTGACCTCGACCCGATCTTCCAGCTGCGCCAGCTTCAACGCTCGGCGTTCGTCTCGAGCCAGTCCGAGAGCCTGGCACGCCCGAGCCACCTCTCGACCGGATACCTCGGCCCCGAGCACTCGCTCCAGATCTCGGCGGAGGGCCTCGGGGCTGCGACGCCCCCGAAAGGTGGCGGTCAGACCGTCTTCGGCGCAGGTCTGGGCGGCTTCGAGTTCTTGGGCCCGGGGCCGTCCCAACAGCGACAGGCTCACGAAAGACAACCCATTTGCGAACAGGCTGATCTGGGTCGCGAAGGCCCATCGATCGACACCGGGCGGAAAGACCGCCGGTACCAGCGTACCGCGGAGCCAGATTTCGGGTTCGGGCCAACCGGCCAAGGGGAGGATCAACAGGACGGTCCAACTTACGATGCCTGCGGTCAGCCCCGCCACGAACCCGGTGCGGGTCGCGCCCGTCCAAAACAGGACGCCGACCATCCCGGGCAGGAACTGCGCCACGGCGACAAAGGTGATCAGCCCCAACTCGACCAGGACGCCGCCGTGGAGGTTTCGACAGGTGAAGTAGCCCGCGAACACGAACGCGGCCACCAGGCCGCGTCTGAGCCACGCCACGGTGCCGTAGACCCGACGAACGGGCCGCCAGACCGGCAGGACCAAGTGGTTCATGGCCATGCCGGCCAAGGCCAGGCTGCACACGATCGCCATCCCACTGGCGGCGGCCAGTCCTCCCAAAAACACGACCACGGCCAGGGCCGGATGCTCTGCCACCAGTCCCAAAACCCAAAAATCTGGGTCGCCCGGAAGGTCGAGCTTCCGGGCGGCCCACAGGATCAAGGGGATCGGAAGGTTCAGGACCCACAAAAGCACGGGGAAGGCCCACATGGCGTGCAAAAGGGCCTGCTCTTCGGGCTGCTTGACGAAGGCCATGTGAAACTGGCGCGGGAGCAAGAAGGCCGCCGCGAAAGCCAGTAGGGTGAAGCTCGCCCAAGAGCCCCGGCGAGCCGGTTCGACCAGGCCCTCCAGCGCCTCTGGATGGGCTGCGGTCCACGCTTCGAGACCCGCCGGTCCCCCGAACACCTGAAGCAGCGCGAAC
>DAPKRQ010000096.1:0-3957 GCA_031800475.1 Myxococcales bacterium LLY-WYZ-16_1 | reverse complement strand
CCTGTCCCAAACGCCCCGGACCGGCCAGCAGCCGATCCGCTTGCGATGCACTGCGTCGACGGACCCGCACCTCTTCCAGCCCTTCGACCACCTCCGCCGCCCGGATCAGCACCGCGCCCGCACAGCCTTCCGGCCCCACGGTCACATTGAGCATCCGATGAATGCCGTAGCACAGATAGATGTACGCTCGCCCCGGGGGTCCCCACATGGGCAGATTCCGTCGGGTTCGACCAAAGCGGGCATGGCTCGCCGAGTCCTCGGGCCCGCCGTAGGCTTCGACCTCCGTGATCCGAACGCGTACGGGCCCTCGCTGCAGCTCCATGCCCAGCAAGCGCGGAGCCACCTCCTCGACCGGGCCTTCCAACAACCCGATCAAGCCCGCCCGTCAGCCAACCCCAGCATGGCCTCCAGCTCAAAGACCTCCTGAAGCAGTCCCTCGACGTCGACTTCCGAGCCCGTCTCCAGCATGGAAACCCGCTCGGACTCCATCCACGGCGTCCCGGAACTCCCCTCCTCCACCGCCGACCGCAGCCCGTCCACAGCCGACCGCAGCTCCACCACCTGTTCGACCAACTCCCGGATCGAGCGGCCTTGGTCCTCGATCACCCGCCGCAAGCCATCGAGCTCACCGCCCATCTCTGCCCGGCCTGTCCTGGGGCTCCGCGGCTCGGCCAGCTGGGAGGCGGTCTGGGACACCCGAGCCTCCAAAGCGCGCCGCACGTCCCCCACGGGGATCCGCATCTCGAGCTCTGCAGTCAGAAATCGTCCTGGAAAATCGCCCCGGCCGACCTGGCGCACCACCGCGTCCACCGAGACCCCCATGAGCTCCGCAACTTCCCGGAGCGAATAGCTATCCGCCACGCGTTCGGCTCCGGTCCAGCGCGCTTTCGACCTGCGCCCGACCTTCTGTCAGAAACGCCACGACCTGATCGTCCTCCAAATGGAGATCGGACAGGGCTCCTTGATAGATCTCGTGGGAAGACGGGTCCAGGCCGGCCCGCTCCAATGTCACCCGGAGACAAGCCGCGCCGAACAACCGCTCCTGCTCCGTCTTGGCCGCCACGATCCCGTGCTCAACGCGCTGCTGGAGCGTCCGCCCGACCCGGTCGCCGCCGACGGCGCTTGCGCTTTCGCTTGGACCCGTCGCCCCCCGCCAACCCGTCAGGCACGATGTGCATCCGTCGGTAAAGCCCCTCGCCCTCCGACTGGGTCTGCACGCCCGGCAATGCGGTCACCGCCTGGTGAACCGTGCGCCGGTCGGCCGCCTGCATCGGGTGGATGGTCAACACCTTGCCCACGGACAACGCCTTTTGCGCCACTTCGTAAGCGAGCTCCACCAGATCTGGATCCAGCTCCGGATCGACCTGGCTCTTCAGTGCCTCGAGCGTGGGCATCTCCGGCCTCGCCGCCCCCGAAGAGGCCGCCGGTGCGTCATCTTGCGATCTCGCCTTGGGCGCGCGCTTCGGTACGGACGGGGCTTCGATGGAAATGTGCTTTCGGTCGTCCGGGAAGCGGTTGACGATCTTGTTCAACAGGAACTGCAGCGCCGGAACCGCTGGCGGTCGACTCCCGCCCAGGACTTCCTGGACGTCCGTCTTTCCTTCCGTCTCTTCGATCACCACCACGATGTCCCGGTCCTCGTCCCGCACCGTGATCTGGGCATCGACCCCCATGCGCTCGAGCAGCCCTCGGGCCACTTCTTCCGCCCGCGCCGCCTTCTCTGGCGCCGGTCCGTATGGGACCCGTTCTTCGGTCCCCTCGTCGATGGAGTTGTCTCCATCTGAGCTGCTGTCGGACATTTGGACTCCTTTGGGTACCCGCACCCGAATTCGCACTGGACGGGACCCGATCCCAAACACTCCAGCCGACCCCTCGTCGACGACCGTGTAATCCAGGTCGGCCCCTTCGAACCCGATGACCCGACGCGCCGTCTCGACCGCTTCGTGCTCGCTCGCGCCCTCGAATTCTTGGTGGCCCACGGGTTCCTTTCGAACGGCCGACGAGAGCTCAGGCGCTGGCCTCAGACGCGGCCGCCGTCTTCGCAGTTCCGGGCGGTGGCCCGATCGTTTTGTTGATAAAGTGCTGCTGAACGATGGTCAACAGGGTGTTCGTCAGGATGTACAGGCACAGGCCGGCGGGCAAGGCCGCCATCATCGTGCCGAACATCAGGGGCATGAAGTACTGCAGCACCTTCTGCTGGGCCGGGTCCATGGTACTGGGCAACGTACGCTGCTGAACGAACATGACCATGACCAGCAGCACCGGCAGGATCCAGAACGGGTCCCGGGTCGTGAGGTCCGAGATCCACAGAAAGCCTTCTTGATACAGATCCACCGAAACCCACAGTGACCGGTACAGCGCGATCCAGATCGGCATCTGGATCAGAATCGGCAAACAGCCCCCCGCTGGATTCACGTTGTGGCTCCGATACAGCTTCAACATTTCTTCGTTGAAGCGCTGCCGGTCATCGCCGTACTTTTCCTTGAGGGCGTCCATCTCCGGCTTGAGCGCCGACATGGCCCGCAACGACTTTCCCTGGCGCTGGTTCAGCGGAAACAGAACCAACTTCACCAAGAAGGTCAGACCCAGAATCGCCACGCCCCACGAACCCGTCCACGCGTGGATCGTCCGAAGGATCCACAACAAGAAGGTGCACAGCAGTGCCAGGTTCATTCCGAAAATCGTGTATTCGATGGCCTCTTCCAGCTCCGCGTCGGCCAGGGTCAGCAGGTCCGGCTTCTTCGGGCCCAGGTACAAGGTGAACTTGTGGCGCCGCTCCTCGCCCGGGCCCAAGGTCACCTCGGGCAGGATCGCGAGCGCCCGCGCCACATCCCCCATCCGCTCGAGCCGGCACCCCGCGTCCACCCGATCCCGAAGGACCACCGCGCTCACGAAGTACTGCCGGTCGGCAGCGACCCACCGGGCGCCAGCCTCGTAGGTCTCTTGCACCCCCTCCAAGGAGGCCAGGGCTTCGCGCTTGACCGAGCCGCCCGTGAAGCACAGCGCCTGCAAGTGGTCCGCTGGCGGCACCAGCCCGCTGAGAAAGCCGCCGCCCTGCTTCATGGCATCGTTGGCCGTCAGCGCCGCCCCGATGCCGAGGGTGTGCCGGTGGGTCCGGTCCGACCCATTCCGGATCGTCACCGCCGCCTCCACCAGGATCGACCCTTCTTCGAGCTTCCACTCCCGCTCGATCACCACGCCTTCGGGCGTCCGGTACCGATATCGGACCCCGTTATCGTCCCGCTCGACCACCTGGTAGCGGGGCAGCTTCGGCACCGAAAAGGTCGTGCCCTCCAAGAAGCTCAGCCCGCCCATCTGGCGGAACGCGGCCACGTCCTCCGGGACATCGGTCACCGAATCAGCCAGCCGGATCGGCCGCTCGGCCCGGCGCTTGTTCGGGTTGCGTTCGTCGTAGGTCGGAAGTTCGAAGGATTGCAGGGCCCCACCCGCATTGGTGAGCTTCAGGTCGAAAGGCAGGTCTTCCCGGGGCAGCTGCACCACCGTCTCGAACCCGTAGCTCTGCAGGTCGGGCGCGGGTGGTGCCGGCTCTTCCCGGCGAACCTGCGCCGGGGTCGACGTGCCGGTGGTCGACGTCTCGACACCTTCGGTCGATGGGGGAGCACTCGCTCCCGGCTGCGGGGCGGCGGAAGGTCCATTCGATGCGACCGGCGCCGCTTCCTCCGTGCGGGCAGGGACCTCGGCTCCCTGCGCCTCCTCCTTGGGTTCGGGCGGCGGGGGCGAAAAGAACAGCCCCCAAAGCCCGAGCACTGCCAGGCAGAGCGCGGCCGCCAAAAGCAGTCGGCGGTTGTCTTCATCCGAGTTCATGAATCCGTCAGGGCGGGTCGTATCCCCCCGGGTGCCAAGGATGACAACGACAGATCCTTCGAATCGTCACGAGAGATCCGCGAACCGGGCCGTATCGGCGGATCGCCTCCAGCCCATACGCACTGCACGTGG
>DAPKRQ010000095.1:0-22866 GCA_031800475.1 Myxococcales bacterium LLY-WYZ-16_1 | reverse complement strand
GACGGTGCAGGTGCCCGAGATGGTGCGGCGCAGCCCCGAAGCGGAAGTGCTCGGTTCCGATCCCACGCCCCTGGATCTGGGACCGGTTCGGGCAGCCAGCGGCGGGAGCTTCGCCTCGGAAGCCGCAACCCCCGACCTGCCCGACGCCGACTCCGAGGCGGACCCCTCCAGCCCCTCGGTCGGATCCGTGCCCCGGGTCACCCCTGGTATCCGCCGGGTGATCCGGGAGCGCCGTCCGGCCGCTGCGCGCTCGCGAACGCCCCACCCGAACGCCGAAGGGCCCCGGGCGGAGCGCGCCGGCGGGCCGCCGAAACCCGCCGAGCCTGATCCCGCGAACCCGGGGACCCCGCTCGGTCGGCTGGTGCTCGAGGCCGCGCCAGGGAAGGCGCGGGAAGGCCCCTCCTTCCCGGAGGCAGACCCGGTCGAAGGCCGGCAGGTCACCCCGCCGCCCGCCGAACAGACCGGGGCGGAGGCCCACGCATCCCCTCCTCCCCGGCGACCCGCGCCCCGCTCTTCCACCTTGAACCGCTTGCTGCGCCTTGCCGGCAGCCGGGCGAAACCATCCCCCGCCCACCGCGACAAGCTCGAGCTGCAGCAGGTGGTCCGCACCACCGAGTCCGCCGCCCGCGTGATCCCGTTGCTTCTCGGCGGGATGCTGCTCATCTTCACCCTCTGGGTCGCCGTGAGCCTGTCCAGCGGCCCCGCCGGCCGCCAGCAGCCCCACGTGGAGATGGGCTTTTTGACGGGTCCGGAGCACCGAGGCTCCACCGAGTTCTCCCGGATCCGCATCGAAACCGAGCCCCCGGAGCTCTTGGTCGTCTTCGGAGAGGAAATTCTGGGCAAGACCCCTTTCGAGGCCCTGCTCGAGGTGCCGAACGCCGAACCCTTGGCGGTTCGCCTGCGAAGTCCCTTTTTCGAAACCTGGGTGGGCCGCGTCGAACGGAAAACCGACGGCAGCTATGCCATGACCGCCAAACTGACCCGCCGACGCTGAGGGCCTCCCGTCGCTCCGCCCTTGCATGCTCGGGCGAGATGCGATGGGGGTTTTCTTCATGCACCGAGCGTGGGGATGGGCATTCCTGGTTGGGGCGCTGGCTGCGGCCTGCGCCGAAGGCGACGCAACCGGGCGGGATGCGACCGCAACCGGAGGGACCGACGGATCGGTCACCGACCGGGGGAGTTCGGCAGGGTCCGACGGCGGAGTCCCCGACGGAGGGACAGCCGACACCGGAGCGTCGGTCTGCGGCGAATGCACCGCCGCCGGCTCCGTCTGCGACGAAACACTGGCGGCGTGCGTCTGCCCGTCCGGAGGCGAGCCATGCACCGGAGCGGAGCGGGCCTGCACCGAACTCGGTTGCGTGGACGCTCCCACTGCGAGCTGCACCGGCGGCACCGCTTGGGCCGCCGGGACCTCCGCCTTCCGGGATGCAACGGAAATCGCCGATCTGACCGGTGTGCAGGGCGTTCGACTGAACGTACTGCACTTGAATGACGACGGCTACCCGGACTTGTTCGTTCGATTCGGCGGAACCGCCGCCGACGACTTCGGCCCCGAGGGCAACCGGCGGTCGTGGGTCCTGAAGAACCGGGGCGACGGAACCTTCGAAGACGTGACCGAAAGTTCCGGGCTTCGGGCTCGCCGAAACGGCCCTGCGGACGAGGGCCATCCCGGTGATGTGGTGGCTTCCGCCGACGTCGACAACGACGGTGACATGGACGTGTTCGTGGGGATCGACGACAACCTGGGAAGCAGCGGAGCGCAGAGCAACGAGTTGTACCTGAACCGCGGTGACGGGACCTTCGAGCTCGCCCCCGAGAGCGTGGCGATCCGCCAGCCGGGCAGGAACGAGGGCGTGTCCGGCGCCGCCTTCGTCGATTTCAATCGGGACCGATGGATCGACCTATTCGTCGGCCGAAACGCGGTCGGGTCGACCATCCAAAGCGACCTTCTGTACGAAGGGCTGGGTTCGGGCTTTTTCGTGGAGGTTACCGAGGACGTGGGCTTGGCGACCGAGCCGTGGGTCCAAGTGAGCGACCTGAACCAAGCCCGGGCCCACAGTCGCGCCTGGTCCGTCACCGCATGCGACTTGAACGACGACGGGACGACCGAACTGCTGGCGGCTTCGTACGGGCGGGCCCCGAACCTGCTGTGGCAGGGCGAACGCGCGTCCGAGGACGGGTCGGTCCGCTTCGAGAACCGATCGATCGATTCGGGATACGCTTTCGACGACAACCAGGAGTGGCGCGACAATCAGTTTGCCCGATGCTACTGCGCCGCGGACCGGAGCGCCCCGGGCTGCAGCTCCGTACCCGCACCGAACATCAACTGTGGCCAGATCAACTGGCGCCACGCATTCGACCGAGAGCCCTTTCGGCTGGGCGGCAACAGCGGCACCACCGTCTGCGCCGACGTGAACAACGACGGCAACCTGGACCTGCTGACGACCGAGATCACCCACTGGTGGGCGGGCTCGGGCTCCGACCGGTCGCAGCTGCTCTTGAACACCGGTGAGGACCCGGTGCGTTTCGATCGAGTCCCGGAGGAGGTGTCGGGTATCGACCGGCCCAACGAAGGCTCCTGGGACCAAGGCGACATCACCGCCGCCGTGTTCGACTTCGACAACGACGCTTGGCCCGACGTCTACATCGGCGCCACGGACTACCCGGACAACCGAGGTTTGCTGTATCGGCAATCGGAGCCCGGCCAATTCACGGCAGTCCCACCCTCGGACGGCATCGATCACTTTCGTTCCCACGGCGTGGCGGTGGCCGATTTCGACCGGGATGGAGACCTGGACCTGGTGGTGGGACACAGCCGCGCCCGGTGCGGTGACACCGGCGAATGCCAGCCGACTCGACAGGTCCGGTACTTCGAAAACCGCCTGGGCGACCGGGGCAACTGGCTGCAGCTCGAGCTGGTTGGCGGTCCCCGCACGAACCGCAGCGCCATCGGCGCCCGGGTGACGGTCCGAACGGACCAAACCACCCAGACCCAAGAGGTGGGAGGGGGCCACGGTCACTACGGCATCCAGCACGACACGACCCTGCACTTCGGGCTCGGCGCCGCCTGCGAAGCCGAGGTCGAGATCCGTTGGCCGGACCGAGAGCTGACCGTGGAGCGCTTCGACGCGGTGAGTGGCGTCCGCTACCGGGTCGAGCAGGGAAAAGCTCCCGAGGTCCTGTTCAAACGCAGCCTCTGAAGTTCGCCGATTGAACCGGCGCTCGGGAGCCGAGGCGTCGGCGTCTGGCCGACGGCGCACGCAGCGCCCTCGAAGGAGAGACACGGAAGACCTCCGCCAGGTGGAGGGCGGGCGGAAGCCCGGGCCCGGTGTGTTTTCGAAACCGCAACGGGCCCGGCGCGAGGGTAGCGCCTGGCCAGGCGAAGGAGATCGGATCAGTAGCGGCGGAGCGTGTTGTCCACCTGCAGGGCCCAGGCGTCGATGCCCCCCTCCATGTTGAAGACCCGGCGGAACCCTTCGGCGGCGAACTCTTGTCCGGCCTCGAGACTCCGGCTCCCATGGTGACAGTGAAAGACCAAGATCCGATCTTTGGGCAGGCCCATGAGCCGCTCCCGCTCCTGGGGCGTGTACTGCACGGCGCCTTCGATCTTCGCGATGTCCCGCTCGGCGTCGGTGCGGACGTCCACCAGCTCGAACTCCTGGCCCTCCTGCAGCCACTGGCTGACCTGATCCACCGAAATGTTGCGCACGCGCGGGGGCTCGTTCGGGTTGTCGATGCGAAAGCCACCCTGCTCACCCGGCAGAAAATCCATGGCGATCCCGTCGGCCCGAGGGGCGCTCATCCGGTCCACCACGAACGGGATCCCGTTCACCTCCAGCCGGAAGTCGGTCGCGTTGGGCCCGTCCACCCCCATGGCCGGCCGAAAGCTGCCGTCCACCTCCAGCCGGACGCAGGAGCCTTCGGGCGCCTGCTCCAGGGCCCCCTTCAGGGCGTGGGCTGCCGCGTCGGTGATCGACAGGGTCGGCTCCTTCACCTCGGGCAGTTGGATGCCGAGTGCCTGATGCAACTCGCCGTTTCGATACATCTCGCTGACGATGTCGCATCCCCCGACGAACTTGCCGCCCACGTAGAGCTGCGGAATGGTCGGCCAATTGGAGAACTGCTTCACCCCGTCGCGAACATCGGGATTTTCCAGGACGTTGACCGTCAGGTAGTCGTCCAGAAGGTCGTCCAGGATCTTCACGACCTGCGCGCTGAAGCCGCACTGCGGCAAGCGGCGCTTTCCCTTCATGAACAGCACCACCCGATTTTCGGACACCGTATCGGAAAGCTCTTTGCGGACTTCTTCGCTAAGCGCCATGGTCGAAACCTAACGCACGGGTCAAATTTGGCAAGCGGTTTGGTCCGGTGCGTCCTGTCGCAGGGAGGGTCGCCAGCCCGACCGGTGGTCGCGGGGGCCTCGCGGGGTCGACCCGGCCCCGCTCCAGCTTTCCATTCCCCCCGCCCCGGCCGCGGAAGGCGGCCGGGACGGCCTGGGAGTCAGGACTCGAACGCCTCCATCGGCGGGCAGGTGCAGACCAGGTTTCGGTCGCCCCACGCGTTGTCGACCCGACCGACCGGCGGCCAGAACTTGTTGCGGCGCACCCAGGCCCGGGGAAAGGCGCCCTGCTCGCGGGGATAAGGTCGGTTCCACTCGGACGCGGTCACCTCGAACGGCGTGTGGGGCGCCATTTTCAGTGGATTCGTCTCCCGATCCATCCGCCCTTCTTCGACGGCTCGAATCTCTTCACGGATCGCGATCATCGCGTCGCAAAACCGGTCCAACTCCGCCTGGCTCTCGCTTTCGGTCGGCTCGATCATCATCGTACCGGCCACCGGCCAAGACATGGTCGGGGCGTGAAAGCCGAAGTCCATCAGTCGCTTGGCCACGTCGTCCACCTCGACCCCCGCGGTCTTCTTGAAAGGTCGCACGTCGATGATGAACTCGTGGGCGACGCGGCCTTCCAGCCCCCGAAACAGGATCGGGTAGTGGTCCTCGAGTCGCTTCGCCATGTAGTTGGCATTCAAGATCGCCACCTCGCTGGCCTTTCGAAGCCCACTGGCTCCCATCATGGCGATGTACATCCAGCTGATCGGCAGAATGCTCGGGCTGCCGTAGGGGGCCGCCGCCACCGGTCCGATGGCCTTGCCGGCGGGCTGGGGGTGCTCCGGGTGCCCCGGAAGAAACGGAACCAAGTGCTTTCGCACGCCGATCGGACCCATGCCAGGCCCTCCCCCTCCGTGCGGGATGCAGAAGGTCTTGTGCAGGTTCAAGTGGCACACGTCGGCACCGAAACGGCCAGGCTGACACAGGCCGACCTGGGCGTTCATGTTGGCGCCATCCAAATACACCTGGCCCCCGTGATCGTGCACGGTCTGGCAGATTTTCTGGATCTCGGCTTCGAACACGCCGTGGGTCGACGGGTAGGTCACCATCAAGGCACCCAACCGATCGGCGTGCTGTTGGGCTTTCGCTTCGAGGTCCGCCAGGTCCACGTTGCCCATCTCGTCGCACTGCACCGGAACCACCCGCATGCCGGCCATCACCGCGCTCGCCGGGTTCGTGCCATGCGCCGAGACCGGAATCAGGCACACGTCTCGGTGCCCCTCACCCCGGTCGCGGTGATAGGCACGAATCACCAAAAGGCCGGTGTATTCGCCTTGCGATCCGGCGTTCGGCTGAAGCGAAACTCCTTCGAAGCCGGTGATCTCGGACAGCCACCGCTCCAAGTCCGCGAACAGCTGCGCGTATCCTTCCGTCTGGTCCTTCGGAGCGAACGGGTGAATGCGCCCGAAGCCCGGCCAGGTCACGGGAATCATTTCGGCAGTGGCGTTGAGCTTCATGGTGCATGAGCCCAGAGGAATCATCGAGGACGTGAGCGAAAGGTCCTTCGACTGGAGCTCGTGCAGGTAGCGGAGCAACTGATGTTCCGAGTGGTGGCTGTTGAAGACCGGGTGGGTCAGGTAGGCGCTCGTACGCTCCAGATCGCCGGGGTACGGGGCATCGGCATCGCCGGCCAGTCCTTCGACGTCGGGAACGGGACGACCGTCAGAGAAGACCTCGAGCAGGGTGCGAACGTCGTCCACGGTCGCGGTCTCGTCCAAACTGATGCCGACCCGGCCGTCCTCGTAGGCGCGAAGGTTCCAGCCCCGTTCGAGGGCGGACCGGACCCAACGGGCCCCGTCGTGGCCGAGCACGGTGACCGTGTCGAAACGGGGGCCAGACACCAAGTCGAAGCCCAATCGGCCCAGCCCTTCGGCCAGCGCCCGGGTCAGCCCGCGCACCCGCCGGCCGATCCGCCGCAAGCCCTCGGGTCCATGGTAGACGCCGTAGGCTCCGGCCATGATGGCCAACAAGACCTGGGCCGTGCAGATGTTGCTGGTGGCCTTGTCCCGGCGAATGTGCTGCTCCCGAGTCTGGAGCGCCAGCCGGTAGGCCGGGCGCCCCTGGGCGTCCTTCGAGACCCCGATGATGCGTCCGGGAATGAACCGCTTGTGCTGCTCGCTCGTGGCGAGGAACGCCGCATGCGGCCCACCGGCACCCATGGGCACGCCGAAGCGTTGGGCGGAGCCGACCACGATGTCCGCCCCCATTTCGCCGGGCGGCTTCATCACGGTCAGAGCGAGCAGGTCCGAGGCCACCACGGCCAGGGCCCCTGCGTCGTGAGCCCGGCGGATGGTATCCTCCAGGTCCAGGACCCGTCCCACCGTGTCGGGGGTCTGCATCAGCACCCCGAACACGTTTTCCAGGTCCACCGTGGCCGGATCTTCGACCCGCACTTCGATACCGAGCGGCTCGGCCCGGGTTCGAAGGACCTCCAGGGTTTGCGGATGGCAGTTCGGTGAGGCGACGAATACCGACCGCTTTTGCCGGGTGATGCCCACGGCCATGGACATGGCCTCGGCAGCTGCCGTGGCCTCGTCCAGCAGGCTCGCGTTGGCCAGGGGCAGACCGGTCAGGTCCGAGACCATGGTTTGATAGTTGACCAATGCCTCGAGTCGGCCCTGCGCGATCTCGGCCTGATAGGGCGTGTATTGGGTATACCAACCGGGATTTTCGAGAATGTTCCGGAGGATCACCGGCGGGGTGACCGTGTCGTGGTAGCCCATGCCGATGGCAGAGCGCATCACCCGGTTGCGTTCGGCGAGGGACCGGATGTGATCCAAAGCCCCCCATTCCGAGGCGGCCTCCGGCAGGTCCAGGGGGTCCTCGCGAAGGATCGTGCTGGGCACGGTCTGTCGAACCAAGTCTTCCAAGGAAGACAGGCCCAGCAGATCCAGCATCGACCGGATCTCCACGTCGCTGGGCCCGATGTGTCGGTCGGCGAAGTGGTCTCGCGCGGTCAGAATCGGGCTCATGGCCCGGGCTGTAGCCCTGCCATCTCAGGGCTACAAGACATTTCGGGGACCCACACCGGGAAGGTCCCCGAGGATACCCTTCAACCGCACGGCCATGCGCAAAATGGACGTCTCGTCGGTCCAAGCGTCGAGCTCGGACAGCGAAACCCAGCAGGCGTCCTCCACCTCGGCACTGTGGGCCCGCCGGCTGGCGTCGGCCCAAAACAGGTAGCGCAGGTCGAAATGGGCGTGGGCCGGCTCCGCCTTGCGCGCCGGGATCCGGTGGACGTCCACGTCGAACGGCACCCCTGCAGCCGGCTCCACGTCGAGCCCAGTCTCCTCCCGCACCTCACGTTCCGCAGCGTCCCGCGGGGCCTCTCCCCGCTCGAGGTGCCCGCCGGGCTGCAGCCATCGGCCGAGCTTGCGGTGCAGGATCAGCAGGATCTTTCGGGAGCCGGGGTCGACCACGAAGCCCGACGCCGTCAGGTGGCCGGGCCCGTAGGCCCGGTCCAGGCACCGAGGATGCCCCTGCACGAAGGATGCGAGCCGGCGCACGAGTCGGACCGACGGCTCCCGATGCACGCCGGGTGCGGGCCGAACCCGGGCAAGATCCCGAAGCACGCCCTGCCGAATCCGGGGAGCCGCAGACATGGCCCGCGACCCTGCGAAACCTGACGCCGTCGAGCAAGGGGTCGCGCGCAAGCCGGCTGGCTTCGGACCCGAGGCATCGGTAGGGTCCGGGCGTGGGCTCGACGCCATTCGCCCTCCACAATCCGGTGCAGACCTATGCATGGGGCTCCCGAGACGGACTCGCGCGGTGGGCCGGGGTGGACGGTCGGGACGAGACGCCGAAGGCCGAGCTGTGGATCGGCGCCCATCCCAAGAGCCCGTCCCGATTGACGCCGCAAGGGCCGACCCTGGACCGATGGCTCGCGGCCCATCCTTCGGCTTTGGGTCCCGAGGTGGCCCGCCAGTTCGACGGCCTTCCGTTTCTTTTGAAGATTCTGGCCGCCGAAGCTCCTCTTTCCGTTCAATGTCATCCGGATGCGCAGCAAGCTCGGGAGGGCTTCGAGCGCGAGGAGCGACGAGGCATCCCCGCGGATGCCCCCCACAGAAACTACAAAGACCCGAACCCGAAGCCGGAGCTGCTGGTGGCGCTCACGCCGTTCCGGGCGCTCGAAGGCTTTCGGCCGCTGGACCGGATCGCTCGCGACCTGAGCCGTTTGCCCGATGCCGGCGGGCTGCAAGGGGCCTTCGAGCAGGGCGCCGCGACGGGTCTCGCCGCGTGGCTCCGAGTCCCCAGAGGGTCCGTGCTCCCTTGGATCGAAGCCTGCGAGGCCATCGCGGAGCCCCCGTTCTCCACCGTGCCGTACCTCCGGCGCTTCTTTTCGGACGACCCCTCGGTGCTGGCTCCACTCTTTTTGAACGAGCTCACCCTGAAGCCTGGCGAAGCCCTGTTTCTCGGCCCTGGACGGCTTCATGCCTACCTGAACGGGGTGGCCATCGAAGTGATGGGCAGCTCCGACAACGTGCTGCGAGGGGGCCTGACCCAAAAGCATGTCGACGTGGACGAGCTGATCCGAATCGTCCGACCCGATCCCGCCCCGCCTCGCCGCGTCCAGGCCCGAGACGAAGGTCCGTGGAAGGTCTATCCGACGGAAGCCCGGGAGTTCGCCGTGGAGCTGTTGCCCCCGTCTCGGGTCGGCGAGGGCCCGCGCCACCCGGATCGGGTGGAGATGTTGTTCGCCCTTCGAGGGGGTGCGGACCTGGCTTGGGCTGGCCACCGGCAGGTCTTGGATGCGCCCCGGGCCCTGCTGGTCCCGGCCGGTGCGCCGCCCTATCGGATCGAGAGCCGCGCTTCGGTGGTGCGTACCTCCGTTCCCCTGGATGACGGAACTTGATGGCGTCGCACCGATCGACTACGCCCGACCCTGGCCGTTCCACATCCGGCCGCCCCATGCCCCTCGAGCCGCAAAGCCGCCGCCCGGCGGGTCACATCGACCCGAGCGGTCCCGTGTCCGGACCGGTGGCTGGCTGGATTGAACCCGGTCGGCCCGAGCTGCGTCTTTGTGCGAAGGGCTGGGCGCTCGCCTGGGTGGATCGACCCCGGTGAGTGGGCGGCGAGGGGAATCCGGGTCGTGACCGTCGGCGTTCGGTGAGCAAGCGATGTTGGGTCTGTTCGATTCGGGAGTCGGAGGATTGAGCGTGTTGCGGGCGATCCGAGCCCGCCACAGCGACGTGCTCACGTGGGTCATCGCCGACCAGGCCCACGTACCCTACGGAGAACGGCCCCTCGAAGAGATCCGCCAGTTCGCCCTGGCCCAATGCCGATTTCTGTTCGAAGGCGGCGCCGAAGCGGTGTGGATGGCCTGCAACATCTGCTCGGCGGTGGCCCTGGAAGATGCGCGAGCCATTCATGGAGCATCGGCGGTGCAGGGCGTCCTGCAGGCCGGCGCCCAGGCGGCTGCGAAGCTCAGCCGTACCGGGCGGATCGGCGTGCTGGCCACGGACGGCACCGTGCGGTCTGGCGCATACCCGAGCCAGATCCGCCGGCTTCGGCCCGACGCTTCGGTCACCACCGTGGCCTGTCCCGAGTTCGTGCCGCTGGTCGAGGCCGGTCGGCTCGACGGGCCCCAAACCACGGCGGCGGCCCGGCGTCGCCTCGCACCCCTGATCGAAGCCGGGTGCGACGTGGTCGTGCACGGCTGCACCCACTACCCTTTCCTCGAACCTGCGCTTCGGTCGGTCTGGCCCCCCGAACTCCCGGTCCGATTCGTGGACCCGGCGCAGGCCCTGGCCCGACGACTCGACCCTGGCCTTCGACGAGGCAGCGACCCCCACACCGGCACCGAGCTGTTTACCACGGGTGACGCCGACCGCTTTCGCGTCCAGGTCGAAGCGTTTTTGGGCGCCCAGGCGGAAGGGGTGCGCCGCCTTTGCTGGAACGAGGGGCGGCTGAGCGTTGACCCCGTCCCCGCCTCCGACCTTGTGTGGGCCCGTGGCGCGTGAGCTCTGGGCCTTTTTCATTCACCTGAGACTGCACTACCAGGTCTTCATCCTGTCGGGGGGCTATCTCCTGGGCGGACTGCTCCAACCCGAGATGCACCTGCTTTCCTTCTCGATTCAGTTCGTCAACGTCCATGTTCTCTTGAATGGAGGCGTCACGGCGTTCAACAGCTACTTCGACGAAGACGAGGGCCCCATCGGAGGGCTGGAGAACCCGCCCGAGCTGGCCCGCTGGACTTTGCCGGCGTCGGTGGTTTTGCAGCTGGCGAGCGCTGGCATCGGCTGGTTGCAGGGCCCCTGGTTCGTGGGGCTGGTACTGTCGACCATCTTGCTTTCGGTGGCCTACAGCGCGCCACCCCTGAGGTGGAAAGGGCACCCATGGCTGAGTTTCGTGGCGGTCGGCATCGGAACGGGCACCAACACCTTTTTGATGGGATACATCGCAGCCGGACCCGAGCCCATCTCAGCCACCGTCCTTCTGGCGGCGATGGGCGTGGCCATGCTCCTTCTGTCTTTGTACCCGGTCTCCCAGATCTACCAAATGCAAGAGGACGCGGCGCGGGGCGACGTCACCTTCGCAACCCGATACGGCGTCCGAGGCGTGCAGCGCCTATATCGGATCGTCTATCCGCTCGGCCTGTTGTTCGCCGCGGCCGGGGTCTTTTCGGTTCGTCCGATCTTGGCCGGTGCCTTGTTGCTCGGTGGCGCGGCCGGGGGAACATGGGCCCACCGGGTGCTGAACCGTCTTCGGGGGCGCCCGGAGGAATACCGGGGCGTGATGCGGGTCAAGTACGGCGCGTCTTTGTCGTTCGTGAGCTTGGCCGCGGTGTGGCTCGGCTGGTCGTTGTGGGCCCATTGACCCGAGCCTCAGCCTGTGACGAGCCGATGGCAGCCCCGGCAGGCCACCGGGATCGAAAGCCCAAGCAGCCCGGGGACCTGGGGACGATCCTCCACAGCTGTGGATGGCCTGTGGGTTGTGACGGGAGCGCAACACCCGTCGATCACCCGGGGTTTTCGCCTTCGTCCTCAGGCCGCCGGCAGCGTGTAGCCAGCCCGCTCCAGCACCTGCTTGACCGACTGCTGATCCACCGCCTTCTTGTAGGCCTCTTCGGGAGAGACCCGCCCCTCTTTGACGAGTTGCAGCATGTGATCGTTTTGGGTCTGCATGCCTTGGCCTTTGGCCGTCTGCATGATGCTCGGGATCTGAAAGGTCTTGCCCTCTCGGATCAGGTTGGACACCGCGCTGTTCACCACCAGGATCTCCAGGCACGCGACCCGGCCTCCGCCCTGCTTGCGGCACAACGTCTGGGCCACCACGCCTTTGAGCGACTCGGACAGCATGACCCGGATCTGCGCCTGATGGTCCGTGGGGAACTGGTCGATGATCCGGTCCACGGTCGAAGCCGCCGTGTTGGTGTGCAGGGTTCCGAAGACCAGGTGACCCGTCTCGGCGGTTTCGATGGCGATGTGCACCGTCTCCAGATCCCGCATCTCCCCGACCAGCACGATGTCGGGGTCCTCGCGCAAGGCCGCGCGAAGCGCAGCGGAAAAAGACTTGGTGTGGGTATGCACCTCGCGCTGGTTCACCAGGCACTTGATCGGCTTGTGCACGAACTCCACCGGATCCTCGATGGTGATGATGTGGTCGGTCCGGGACTTGTTGATCAGGTCGATCATGGCCGCCAGCGTCGTGGACTTCCCCGAGCCCGTGGGGCCAGTGACCACCACCAGTCCCTTGGGCAAATCGCAGAACTGGCGGATCACCGGCGGCAGACCCAGCTGGTCGGCGGTGAGGACCTTGGATGGAATGGTCCGCATCACGGCGCCCACGCCATGTCGATCGCGGAACCAGTTCATTCGAAAGCGAGACACGTTCGGAATCTCGTGGGCGAAGTCCGCGTCGTTGTCGGCCCGAAACTTTTCGGTGGCCTGCTCGTGGGCCACCTCGCTCATCCATCGGTCGATCTGCTCGGAGGGGATCTCGTCCCAGCCTGGAAGCAGCTTGATCTCCCCATCTTTTCGATACATCGGCCGGTGGGCCGCGGTCAGGTGAAGGTCCGAGCCCTTTTCGGCCACCAGCTGGCGCAGGATGCGATTGATCGCCGGCTCTCCCTCGACCACCTCGACCGGGGCCGGCGCCGATTCTCGCTCGGGTTCAGGCTCCGGCGGGGGCTCCGGAGCCGAGGGAACGGCCACCTCCGGCGGCGCATTGCCCAAAACCTCCATCGGATCCGGGGGTGGGGCCGGCTCGGCGTTCGCCTGGCTGGCCGGAGTGATGACGGCGCTCAATTGGTGCCCATTCACCCGGACCATCACCTGCATGGGTCCGCTCGGGCTTTCGTAGCGAAAGCGAGAATCGGCCCCGCCGGGGGCTGCTCCGATGGGCTGCAGGAGCTTCCAAATCTGTTCGGTGCGGACCTCCTTGTCCAAGATGACCCGCTCCTCGCCCCGGACCCGGATCCGGACCGGGGTCCCGGTGTCGAACAGGAGGTTTTCGGCACCCTTTCGAACCATCGCTTCGATGAAGCGGTCGATGCGATTCTCCGACACGGTCCCTCTGTAGCAGCACTTTGGCCGGTGATCACCGGGCCCCACTCGCAGTGGGCACGGCGGCACTGGACGGCAGCACGCGCCCCGTGAAACGACTGGGGCTCTCGGCATGCGGATCTTCTTGGTGGACGGGACCTACGAGCTGTTTCGGGCCTACTTCGGGGCCCCGTCGGCCCACGCGTCGGTCATCGGACGGGAGGTCGGCGCAGTGCGGGCCCTGGCCCGGTCCCTCTTGGCCCTGGTGCGGGACGACGAAGCGACGCACGTGGCCGTGGCCTTCGACCGGGTGATCGAGTCGTTCCGCAACGACCTGTTCCCTGGCTACAAGACCGGCGAGGGGATCGATCCGGACCTGTTCGCCCAATTTCCGTGGGCGGAGGAAGCGGCGTCGGCCCTCGGCTTCGTGGTCTGGCCGATGGAGCGCTTCGAAGCGGACGACGCTTTGGCGTCCGGCGCAGTGCGTTACGCCCGCCGGCCCGACGTGGAGCAGGTGGTGATCTGTTCGCCGGACAAAGACCTGGCCCAAGTGGTCGACGGCTCCAGGGTCGTCACCTTCGATCGGCGACGAAAGCGCATGCTGGATGCGGAGGGGGTGGTCGCCAAGTTCGGCGTTCCGGCCCCGTCGATCCCGGACTACCTGGCCCTGGTCGGCGATTCGGCCGACGGCATCCCGGGGCTTCCGCGCTGGGGAGCCAAGGGCGCGGCCACGGTCCTGGGCGCCTACGGGCACCTGGAGGCCATTCCAGACGACCCCGCTCGATGGACGGTGACGCCCCGGGGGGCGGCGGGCCTGGCCCAGATCCTGTCGACGCATCGGGACGAGGCCTTGCTGTACCGGACCTTGGCCACCCTGCGGACCGACGTGCCGTTGGCGGAGGACGTGGAGGCTCTGGCGTGGACCGGACCGGACCTGCCGCGGCTGAAGGAGCTCTGCAAAGCGCTGGAGGACCCGCGGCTGTTCGAGCGGGCCGCCGCTCGGTCGGCCGGTTCGAACAGCGGGAACTTCGGATCTCCGCACCGGCGGCCGTAAGGAAAAGATCGGACCCAATTTTGCAGATTTCGGCTCCGGGGACCGCAACCGAATCTCGACATTCGGGTTGGGAAGGTCCGAGGAGGGAGCCTGGATGCACTGGACCTTCGTGGCGATGGCCCTGTTGGGGCAGACCGAGCCCGGCGACGGGATGTGCGAAGCCGAACCGCTTCAGCCCACGCGGCTGCTCCGACGGCTGAGCCTGGATCTGACGAACCGCATTCCGACGCCGGCCGAGGCGGAGGCGGCCCTGCAGGGGGTGACGCCCGGCATGATCGACGAGCTGTTGGCGTCGGAGGGCTTTTTGGAGGTCATGCGGGCGCACCATGCAGATCTGGTGTGGCCGAATCTGGATACGGTGGAGTTGGTGCCGGAAAGCCACATGCTCTATCCGAACCGCTTCGCCGACGGCACCGTGGTGTACTACAGCGCCGTTCGCTCCCTGCTGGTCCGTCAGGTGGGCGAAACGACCCTGTACAGCCCGTGCCGCAACGAGCCGGCCAGCTACGATGCAGACGGAAATCTGGTCCTCGAAGAAGTGCGGATGGGCGATGAGGTGGTCGCGTATACGGAAGGATGGGTCGAGGTGGAGCCGTACTGGGCCCCAGGCACCCGAATCAAGGTCTGCGCCCTCGACGCCCTGGATGCGCCCGTCGGCCGAGTCTGTCCCGGGCCTCGGGAGCGATACCCCTTCGCGGATTCCCAGTGCCGGGGCATTCGAGCCTTCGAGCGGTTCTTGGAGGAGCCTTTCGAGGGTTCGACCATTTCGTGCAATTCGGCTTTCGCGTTCCTTTCACCCGATTGCGGGTGCGGACCGAACCTACGGAACTGCGCCACCCGAGAGGTCGTTCGCGACATCGCGAGCCAAATGCTCGAGCAGCAACTCCGCATCATCGACCGGGTGATTCGAGACGGTGAACCGTACGAGCGAATATTGACCTCGAACGCCATCGAGTGGAACGGGCCCGTGGTTCACTACTTGCGAAACCACGCCCCGCTGGTCCTGGACGTCTACCAGGGCGAAGAAGCGGACTGGTCCTTGCCAAACCTCGACTACACCGACCGCGAATGGGTCTCGGCTCCGCGAACCGGACGCCATGCCGGCATCCTGACGAGCCCTGGCTTTCTGCTTCGCTTCGCGACCGACCGGATGCGGGCCCACCGGTACTACAACGCGTTCGAGTGCAGCGCGTTCACGCCGACCGGTCCCCTGCCCTCCCCGTTCGAGCCCTGCTCCCAAAACGAAGACCTGACCGAACGCTGCGGTTGCGACTCGTGCCACCTGACACTGGAGCCCCTGGCTTCCCACTGGGGACGGTTCATCGAAAACGGCTTCGGAGAACTCACCGAAGAGCGCTTTCCCACCACGGCCGACGCGGCGGGTTGCATTCCTCCCATCGAGTCCGCGGAGCGGCTGTACCGATGCCTCCGCGAGTACGAGCTGCAGCCGACCGAGCAGCGCGAGCCCTACCGGGGACTGCTGAACGCTTACGTGTTCGAGGACCCGGCAGACTACGGATTCATCGAAGGTGGCCCGGCCCTTCGGGTCGAAGAAGCCACTGCATCGGGGATCGTGCAGCGCTGCCTCGCAGAGCGCATGTGGACCGAGTTCATGGGCCGAGAACCCACCGACGCGGAGCGCTCCACCGTGTTTCCCGAACTGCTCGACGCGTTCGAACGGAGCGGACGCGACGTGAAGGCGCTGGTCCGAGCCATCGTCGAGCGCGACGCCTACCGGAGGTTGCCATGAAACCGTCCATATCGAACATGCTCCGTTTTGGCCTGGGTGCCGTCCTCGCCCTGGCCGTGGGCACCGCGTGCGGGTCTTCCGACGCCGGCAACGGCACGGGAGAACCGGCCGACATGGGCCCGAACGAGCGGCCTGACGGGGGCGGCGGAGGAATCGACGGCGGCACCTCGGGCGGCCCCGATGGAGGCCCGGAGCCGTTCGCAACCAAGAGCGCTCGCCGCATGTCGGTCGAACAGATCGAGCGCTCCCTCGACGTGGTGGGTGGCTTCCCGCCCGGGTCCGTGCAGATTCCCGAGAGCCTGGCCCTGACCCTGGGAGAGCCCGACCATCGCAGCATCACGGAACGGAGCTTCGAGCCCTCGCCGCTGTTCATGAAGTTCATGGTCGATCTGGGTGGCTTCGTGTGCACCGAGATATTGCGTGCCGACGTGGACCGTCCGCTCGAGGAGCGGGTCCTGCTCCTGGAAGGCGAGCAAGACGAACGGCTGCGCTCGATCTGGTTTCGCTTCACGGGAATCACGGGCTCGGCGGCGGACCCGTACATCGAGCGGTTGGCCCGAGTCGAAGAAGACGCATCTGCGGCTTCGTCCGAACCGGGGGCGGGGGCGATGGCGGTCTGTCTGGCCGCGATCACCTCGCCGGAATTCCTGCTCTACTGAGGAGATGTGACCATGCATATTGGACGTCGCCGATTCTTGACCTGGACGGGAGCGGCCGTGGGTGGCCTGACCCTGTCGACCCCGTTTTCTCGGATCGCACATGCCAATCCGAGCCGTCGCTTCGTGTTCGCGTACTTCGATGGCGGATGGGATCTGTTGCTCGGCCTCGATCCCCGCGACCCGGCTACGACGAATCCGCAGGACAACGAGATCGATCCAGCATACGACCAGCTGCCGCCCGCGTACCGAAACCGGGGCATTCGGACCGCGGCCAACGGCCTGCGCTTCGGCCCCGCGGTGCCCGAGAGCCTGCTGCGCCACGCGGACGACCTGACCATCGTCAACGGCATCGGCATGGACACGGCAGCTCACGAGGTCGGACGCCGCTACTTCATCACCGGACGGTTCCCGCGCGGGTTGTCGGCGGTGGGCTCTTCGGCGCCGGCCGAGATCGTGGCGGCACAGGGAGACGGATCCGCCATCCCGCACATGGCCGCAGGGGTAGAGGCCTACGCCCAGGAGATGCCGCCGTACGCGGCGCCCTTCCGAGTGAACAGCCTGGACGACCTGACCGTCGCTCTCACGCCCTTCGTCGACGTTCCCGGCGGCGTCCTGAATGCGGTGCAACGATTTCACGCCGAGGGACCCGGCTGCGAAACGCCGAGTCTAGGCATCGACCGGGGCGCGGCCGCGGCCATGGAGTCGAACCGGACCCGGGCCCGGCGATTCATCGAAGACCAGCTGGCGGCTGCGTTCGACCTGAGCCGCACCGACACGGAGATGACCCGGCTTCGCGAGCTCTACGGCATCGCGCCGGGGATCGGAGACCGGACCAGTCCAGAGGTGCTTTCTTTCGTGGCCGGGCAGACGGTCAAGGCCGGGATCAGTCAAGCGGTGTCGGTCCGGGTGGCCCGGGGGCTGGACACCCACTCGGCGTGGGCGCCAAATCATCCGCCGCGACTCGAGCAGGGCTTCGCGGCTTTGGCTGCCTTGATCCAAGATCTGAAGGACACGCCTTTGCCCGAGGATCCGAGCCGCAGCGTGTTCGACGAGACGACGTTGGTGGCGTTCAGCGAGTTCGGACGCACGCCGCTGATCAACGATCTGCAGGGCCGCGACCATCACCTCGGAAACTCGTGCCTGCTGGCGGGAGCGGGAATCCGCACCGGCCGCACGGTGGGCGCCAGCGCGTCGGTCGGCATGCTCCCGATTCACCTGAATCCGCAGACTGCACAGACCTACGAGCGTCCGAGCCAAAGCCTCGTCGAGTCCGGGGAGGCGATCGTCTTGAACCCCAGCCACATTCTGACCACGGTCTATTCCCTGGCGGGGGTCTCGACCGATCTGCTCCGGTCGAGCGTGGTGCCTGCATTGCTGGCCTGAACGCACGCTCGATCCGGTGCTTTCGGCGCGAAGCCGGACTCAGAGGTTGGGCACGCAGATGCCGTCTGCCGAGCAGGCCAAGCCTTCGCAGCAGGGGCGCGATTCGTCGCAACGTCCTCCGCTCGGCGCGCACTCCGGGTCCGGATCCGGCCGAGGATTTCCGGGATCTGGATCGGTGGGCACGATGCGCTGGGTCCACTGTCCGATGTGGTTCGAAGTGCCCAGGTCCTGAAACGGCAAGGCGAAGGCCGGAAAGCTCCCGTCCTCGCCCCGAAGGATCGCGTCCGGATCCACTGCCGCCATCCAGAGCAGCTGTCCGTCGCCAGGCGGAGACCGCAGGCCGTATCGCCGGCGAGACGAGAACGTCATCCACCACACTCGGCCCGAGCCGTCCCGAAAGCGGTCTCCTTCGAAGGGCGCCCACCGGGGAAAGGTGTTGGTCAACGCATCGGACGGATCGAGCGGGCCGGCGGCGTTGGCCCGGTCGAGACGAATCCGTGGATCGTCCGGCGAAGCCAACGCCCACAGCTCGGCGCTGGGATCCGCGTCCCCGTCGCACTGCGAGCCTCCCGTCCTGCCATCGGGGCAGACCGAGCGGTTGTACAGCATGAACGAGCCATCCAGGCCGAACTCGGGGTTGTAGTAGTTGAACCCATCCTCGGGTTCGATCCAGTGGATGGGTGCGCTCCAGCCTCCTCCCGGAAGAGACTCGACCACCGAGATTCCGCCGCGCTCGGGCCGCTGCGAGGTCTTGTGTTCCGTGACCCGGGTGTAAGCGATCGCGTCCCCCGCAGGCGACCAGTTGGGGTGCGTGGGCTCGTGTCCGAGCTGAATCTCTTCGAGCACCTGACCCGTCTCGCCGCTGCGAATGCGGATTCGCGTATCGGGGGGCGAGGTGTCGGACCAGATGGCCGCGAACTTGGAGGAATCGGGTGCCCAGCTCTGAAACTGCTCCCGCTGGTCGGTCTCGAGTCCGTTCAGAACGATCTGCCTGGTTTGGACATCCAAAAGGAAAAGTTCTCCATTGAATTGCCCTTCTCGACTCAAGGTCATGCGCGTTCCGTCCGGGGACAGAGCGTGGCAGCCGTAGCAAGTGTTGTCTTCGTCGAAGGGAAAGAACCGCTCGGGTACATTGCCGGCACCGAAGTCCACTCGCATGATCGCTTCGTCGGAAGTGCTCCAGTAGTACAGGCCACCTTCCACCGATTCCGCCGAAAAGGACACCCGAACCGGCTCGCTGTCGGCCGTCTCTTCTCCGTCGGTTCCCCGCACCCACAATCGGACCGGGTCCCGACCAGCAGCCGCGTCCGAAAGCTCTTGATAGAGCGCTTCCTCCAACGGAAACACGCAGCCGTCTTCCAACGGTTCGCATCGGGTGGTGACAGCCACGTCCACGGTGGAGCTTTCGAAGCGAATCTCGAACAGGTCGAAGCCCCGGTCTCGGAAATGGACCTCGAGTTGCCCCAGGTTTCGGGGCAGAAGCGTCCCGTCCGTGGGATACAGTACGGCCGGGGCCCGCTCCGGTTCGGACTGGGCGCTGGCGAACACCGCTGCCGGGTCTTCGGGAAGGGGATCCGTGCCGTCCACCGGTCGGCTGGCCCGAGCCTCGACCCGAACCTGGACCTCGGTGGCGCCAAAGACCCCGTCGAGCTCGGCGCGGATCTGGGCGGTGCCGACCGAAAGGCCCGCCACGAACTCTCCGCCCGAGACCCGCCCCAGCCGAGCGGGCTCCACCGTCCATCGGACGGAGTCCGTCACGTCCGCTCCGGACGCAGGCAACTCGGGACCCGAGGCGCGGGCCACCAAGGGGGTGCGGCCGCCGAGCGGAACGGCCGTCTCGACCGCCGCCACCTCGAGCCGCTCGATGCCCGGGTCTGCGGCCCCTCCATCGTCGCCGGGCCGAAAGGTGCCGGCGTCGGCGGCCGAGATTGCGCCGTCTGGTCGCCCCACGCCCTCGGGGCCATCGGGCGCACAGGCCCCCGCCACCATCGCGGTCAGCCACAGTGCGCAGCGCCTTCGACTCATCGCGCAACTGTAAAGCAAAACCGAGGGCTGCACCGCCCCACGGATTTTCCCCGACGTTTCCTCGACGTCAGGTTCGCGGGACGGCATGGTCCGCGGCGGAGCATGTTCGAATCCAGGGCGCTCCCCGGTTGGGCGTTCATTTGGGTGGGGCTGATCGCCCCCCTCCCCGGGGCCATCGAACCGGCCCGCGCCGCAACGGACCCAGCCCCGGACCACCGGACGTCCCTCACCGGAGATTGGGGCGGAGTTCGGGCCGACCTGGAGCGAGCCGGGCTCACTGTGGACGTTCTCTACACGTTCGACGTGATGGGCGTGCCCGCCGGCGGCATCTCTCCCGGCGTCGACGTGCTCGGGAACCTGGACCTGGTCTTGGAGCTGGACCTGGAGCGTCTGATCGGTTGGTCCGGCGCCAGCGTGCTCATCTACGGGCTCGGCACCCACGGGGGCATTCCGACGGAGCGAATCGGGGATCTGCAGACCGTCAACAACATCGAAGCCCCGGTCGGGTGGAAGCTGTTCGAAGCGAGCCTGTCCCAACACCTGTTCGAAGGGCGGCTCCGGCTCCGGGCGGGCTTGTACGACGTCAACTCCGAATTCGACGTCATTCCCGCGGCCGCCTTCTTCGTCCACAGCTCCTTCGGTATGGGTGGCGATTGGGGCACTTCGGGCAAAAACGGCCCTTCGACCTTCCCGGTCACCTCTGTGGCGTTTCGCGTCGAGGCCCAACCCCATGAGTCCTGGTTCGTGCGGGCCGTCGTGGCCGACGGCGTGCCGGGAGATCCGGCGAATCCCGGAAGGACGGCCGTCCAGCTGGGGGGAGGCGATGGCGTGATGATCGCCGCCGAGGTCGGATTCCTGCGGCTGCCGTCCCCGCAGACGCGAAAGCGCGTCGCACGCCGATTCCAAGAGCTTCCCCAGCTCGACGAATACGGACGCTACGCCAAGTACGCCATCGGAGCGTGGGGCTACACCACGGACTTTTCGACCGAGCCCGGTCGCTCGGAGCGAGGAGCAGGCGGCGCATACGCTCTGGTTCAGCAAACCTTGTTCCGAGAAAAGAACAATCCCCTCAAAGGATTGACCGGATTTCTGCGGATCGGAGGCGCGACCGAACGGGGTCATCCCATTCGGGCGTACCTGGGCGGCGGCGTGGTCTACGAGGGGCTGTTGCCCCTAGACCACATCGACCGACTCGGCTTCGGGTTGGCAGTCGGCTTGCCCTCGGACCGCGCCCTGGCGCCAGCCGAGGGCGATCGGGGTTTGGAAGTGGCGTTCGAAGCCGCCTATCGGATCCCTTTGCTCCACTGGTTCCGGCTGCAGCCCGACTTTCAAGCGATCATCGATCCGGCGGGCCTGCGGCAAGACGCGGTGGTCCTCGGCCTTCGAACTTTGCTGCAGTTGTAGGGCGTGTCGAACACGACTGCCGACAGAACGTACACCGCGGGCTGAGTGGCCTTTTTGGGGGGCGAAACGTCACAGCGGAGCCAAGTGGGGCGGAAGGGCCAGCCGAAACCCTCGTCGCTGGGACGGAGCCAGTCGCGGCACCACCGTGGACGGGACCCGCGGGAGCCACCGATCCAAGGTCTGCTGGGTCTGTTGCGGTGGCACGGGCTCGGTGTCGCTTTGACTGAGGACCAGCCAAGACGGCGACAGGCCCGCAGCCTCCAGTGCGTCCACGGCCGTGAGGGTGTGGCTCAAGGTGCCCAGGTAGGTCCCGGCCACCAAGACCACCGGCAGGTCCATGCTGCGGATCCACTCCCGAACCGTGGCGAGACCGCTGGCGGGATCCTCGACGGGCACCCGCACACCGCCGACCCCCTCGATCAGGTGGAACGCTCCGGGCTCTCGGGACGCCTCCAGCGCCTGCAAGATGTCCTGCAGACGCAAGCGTCGTCCTTCTCGCCGAGCCGCCATGTCGGGAGACAGCGGATCTCGGAACCGAAAGGGCGAGACCCGATCCACGGCGTCGGGTCCGAGCCCGGCGGCGGCCAGCAACTGCCCGGTGTCCGACGCCGCCAGGTCGTTCGGATCGAATCCGCTGATCACGGGCTTTCGGGGAGCCACGGGCACGCCTCGGTCCCGCAGCCACCGAAGGATGCCGCAGCTGACGAAGGTCTTGCCGATGTCGGTGCCCGTTCCGGTCACAAAGATGCCCTTCATGCTTCGGGTCCTCTCCACTGCAGGGTCTCGAGTCCATCGACCAGGCGATCCACATCCTCGGTCCGGTGCAGGGCGCTGAGGCTCACCCGAAGCCGGTCCGTGCCCGGTGGCACGGTGGGGACCCGCATGGCCGGGACGAACAGCCCCAGGTCGCTCAAAGCCTGGTGGCCGGCCACGGCCCGGTTCGGGTCGCCGGCCAGGACCGGCAGGATGGCCGCGGGCGGCGGCGACCGTCCCAGGCGGTCGGCGAGCCGGGCTCCGTGGGCCAAAAGCCGCTCCCGCGGGGCGGGGTCGTGCCGGATCTGGCTCAGGGCAGCCCGGGCCGAAGCGACCACCGAGGGCGGAAGACCGGTGGAGTACACGAGGGTGCGGGCCCGGTTGGCCATCAGCGCCACCACCGCCTCGGACGCGGCGAGAAATCCGCCATGGGTTCCCACCGCCTTCGAGAGGGTGCCCACCTGCAGCGGCACATCCCGGACAGTGAGTCCGAACCGAGCCACCGTGCCGCGGCCGTCACCGGTGACTCCGGTCCCGTGGGCGTCGTCGACCAGCAACCAGGCGTCGTGTCGCCGGCCGAGCTCGGCCCAATCCGGCAGCGGCGCCAGGTCCCCGTCCATGCTGAAGACCCCTTCCGTCACCAAGAGTACGTGGCGAAATTCGTTTCGATGGCGTCGAAGCCAAGCGTGGGCTTGGTCGACCCGGTTGTGGTCCACCGCTTCCACGGTGGCCCCCGACAAGCGGATGCCGGAAAACAAACAGGCATGGGCCAGCCGATCCACGACCACCGCGTCCTCGGGCCCGACCAGCGCCGGGATGACGCCGAGGTTGGTGTGGTAGCCGCTCGAAAACAGGCACGCCGCCGGGGCCTTCTTCAAAGCGGCCAGCTCCTGCTCCAAGGCCTCCACGTCCGGGTCGGTGCCCACCACCAACCGTGAAGCGGTGGCCCCCGCCCCCCCTTCGACCGC
>DAPKRQ010000094.1:0-12788 GCA_031800475.1 Myxococcales bacterium LLY-WYZ-16_1 | reverse complement strand
CCTGATGGGCCTGCAGGTGGCGGCGGTCTCCACCGGCGCACTTGTGCAGCACGTATTCGCGCGCCTCGAGTCCGGTCAGGGTGGGTGGATCGTCACCGCCAACCTCGATTTCCTGCGCAAGTACCACCGGGATCCGGAAGTGAAGTCGCTGTACGACGCCGCCGACCTCCGGGTGGCCGACGGCATGCCCCTGGTGTGGGCGAGCCAGCTTCAGGGAGAAGGATTGCCGGAGCGGGTGGCCGGGTCGAGCCTGACCGATGCCCTGGTGGCCGAGGCCGCCCGCCGGGGGCGCAGCCTCTATCTGCTCGGGGGAGTGGACGGTGCGGCCCGCGCCGCCGCCGAAGTGTGGACCGCCCGCCATCCGCAGCTGCGGGTGGTGGGTTGGGACGAGCCTTGGGTCTCGAACCCGCCGACCGCCGCCGAACTCGAGGGCATCGACCGCCAGGTCGAGCGCAGCGCGCCGGACTTGCTGCTCGGCGGCTTTGGCACGCCCAAGCAAGAATGGGTGCTTCGCCACCTCCGCCGCCGGTTCCCCAGCATGTGGAGCGTGGGCATCGGCGGAACCTTCAACTTCGTATCCGGCCGCATCGGTCGCGCGCCTGAGTGGATGCAGCAATGGGGGCTGGAATGGGTGCATCGACTCGCGCAAGAACCGCGGCGGCTGGCGCGTCGATACCTGGTGGAAGACCTGCCATTTTCGGCGGAACTGCTCGGATTCGCGGCTCGAAGGCGGTTTCGGCGGTTCTCAGGTTGACGCCGCAGCCGTCTCGGGCCACGCCTGAATGCGGTTCGATGCGTCGTCTTTCGTTCTCGTTCGCCGTCGCCCTCATCGGTCTGTCGACCGCATGCGAGGACGACCCACCGAAGGTGGAGTCGCTGGCGGCCCAGCCCGAGGCCCCCGAACCGGAGCCGCCGCCGCTCGAGCCCCTGCAACCGGCCGACGCCGAAGACGAGGAGGCCCTGCGGGAACAGTTGCTCGGGTTGAACGACGAGGCCGAAAAAGGCGCGGCTGCCGAAGTCGAATCGGCCGACCGCAAAGACCCCGAAGAGACCCGCTCCCGTCGGCGGCGAAAGGCCGAGCGCCGGCGCGAACGCCGTCGGGCTGCCGCGCCGGGTCCGGTCCCGGCGCTTCCCGGCGAACCATCGCGGGGTCGAGGCTTGAGCGACGCGGCATTCAACGGAGCGTTGAGCGATTGGCGAGGCGTGCAGGCCTGCATCGCCACCGAGGGCCAAGGGGCCACCGGACCGCGTAACGGGGCGCTCCGCGTGCGCTTCACCATCGCACCCAACGGACGAGTTCGGGACGCCGAAGTCGTCGACAGCAGCAACGCGTTCGCTCGCTCGCTCGCTCCTTGCGTCGAACGTCGAGCGCGCCGGGTCGAGTTCCCCGAGTTTGCCGGAAAAGGGCCGGCCCGCAAGATCGCCAAATTCGTCTTTTGAGCGGAACGCTTCAGCCGTCCGACTCGGCCGATGCCGCGTGAAGCACCCCCTCCGGGCTTTCGTCCTTCGAAGAGAATCCACTCCGTACCGCCCCCTCGAGTCGGGCCATGAAGACGGTGGCTGCCGAGTCTCCGATCACGTTCACACCGGTCCGAAACATGTCGAGGAGTCGGTCGACGCCCAGAATCAGCGCCAATCCTTCGGAGGGCACCCCGATCGACGTGAGGACCATGGCCAGCGTCACCAGGCCCGCGCCGGGCACACCGGCCGCGCCGACCGACGCCAGTGTAGCCGACGAGATGATCGTGATCTGCTCGGTCATCGTAAGCTCCATTCCGTAGATTTGAGAGACGAAGAGCGCGGCGACTCCTTGGTAGAGCGCGGTGCCGTCCATGTTGACGGTCGCACCGAGGGGTAACACGAAGCTGCTCACCTCGTTGCTGACGCCGATCTCGTCCTCGACGCACTCCTTGGTGACCGGCAGGGTCGCGCTCGAACTCGAGGTCGAAAATGCGAGGAGCATGGCGGGCCGGATCGCCTTCAAAAAGCCCGGGTAGGACAGTCGACCGCCCAAGGTGACGATGCCTCCATAGGTCACTGCGGCATGGATGAACAGTCCGAGGAGCACCACCCCGCCGTAGGCGGCGAGAGCAACCAACACCGACAACCCCGTGGTTCCCACCACCTTGAACAACAGCGCGGCGACGCCGATCGGGGCCAGCTTCATGGCGATGTGCACCAGCATCACCATGGCGTCGTTGGCGTAGCTCATCAGGTCTACCACCGGGCGGGAGCGACGATCGTCGAGCAAGGTGAGGGCGATGCCGAACATGGCGGCGAAGAAGATGATCTGCAGCATGTCGCCCGAGGCCAGCGACTCCACCGGGTTCTCGGGAACCACCGAGATCACCTGGTCGACGAAAGACGGGGCCTCCATCGCCCGGTCCATCATCTCGCCGACCGCGTCTTCGTTTCCTGCGAGCAGACGGGCCCGGTCCGCCTCGCTCAACACCCGGCCCGGTTTGAAAAAGTTGGCGAGCCCCACCCCGATGCTCAAGGCCACCACCGTGGTGCTGGTGAACAGTGCCAACGTCCGTCCACCCAATCGCCCGAGCCGTCGAAAGTCCCCCAAAGAGGCCACCCCGACCACCAGGGAAAAGAACACCAGCGGCACCACCACCATTTTGATCAGGGCCAAAAAGAGCCGTCCGATCCATTCGGTGGCGTCGACCAGCCGCTGGCCCCAGACGGAATACGGCTGCACCCTGGGGCGGCTCGCATCGACCCAGCCCCCCAGACGCTCGGTCTGGGCTGCCGAGCGAAATCCCTCGCGCTCGAGGCGCATGCGCTGAACCGAGCGAATGCGCGTGTCGATCCGGATCCAGTCCCCCCGCCGTTGCCGGATATGGGCATCGCGCACCACGGCTTCCGCCGCCGAATTTCGGTCCGCGTCCGGATCCGGTGCGGTTCGAATTTCGACACCAGGCTTCAGGTGCACCGCGTCCTCGGGCATGGCAGGCGCGTTGGGACCGACGGTGAGTCCGAGTCCGGTGCCGATGGCCATGCCGATCAGGATCTGGGTGTACAGCTGGAGCTTTTTGCCCCGTTTCCCCATCGGCCCGAGACTCTACCACCGAACAACCGTTCTGCCTCTTTTCGCGGGCTGCGCCTCTGCTCGGCCTGCTACTCTTCAGTCATGGCGCAACCGCTCCCTGCGTTGATCGAAGCCCTGCGCGAGACGGCCGACCGGCTCGCCAAAGGCGCGGCCTACCGCTGGACCCACATGGGCAGCTGCAACTGCGGCCATCTGGCCCAGACGGTCACCCGCCTCGACCGAGTCGAGTTGCATCGCCGGGCGCTGGAGCGCTCCGGAGACTGGACCGAACAGGTCCGAGAGTACTGCCCCAGCAGCGGGCTCCCGTTCGACGGGGTCATCGGCGCGCTTTTGGACCTGGGCCTGTCGACCGGCGACCTGGCGGACTTGGAGAAGCTGCGAAATCCGAAGGTTCGGGCTCGCATCGGCCGGGCGCGCGGTGAGCCCTCGAAGATTTCGCACCGGGTCCGGGAGGACGTGGTCGCCTACCTGCGGGCATGGGCCGACCTGCTGGAAGAGCAGGCCGCCGGTGGCCTCCCTCGCGTGCCGTCGTTCGATGCGCTTTGGCATCGGGACCGCGCCGCGTCGGGGGCCTGACCCGCCCCTTCGCTCAGGGAACGTTGCACAGGTCGCGGCATCGGGTCCGATCGTCGGGGGGACAGACGGGCGTGAACCGGGTCTGTCCTTCTCGGAGGACCGGGCCATTTGGCGCCTCGATGCTGCGGACCTCCACCCGGACTTCGAGCGGCACCCCGACGACTTGCAAGCCGACGGGGGGCGGGCAGAGGATGTTGAGCACGGGCCGTTCGGTCTGCACCACCCCCTGAGAGGGCCGGACGAAGTAGCCCGGAAGCCCGGGCAATCGGCTCACCAGCTCTCCAGTGTCCACCTGCCGGGTCCAGGCCCGAAGCCAGCCCGGCTGACCGTCGAACGCCGGGTGGTCCCGCATCCGCAAGTGCATGTTGAAGTGAAGACCGCCCTGACCCCCGAGGGCCAGGACCGCCCGGTCTCCCAGGTTCAGCTCGACGAAGGCCGGGTCGGCGTTTTGGGCGGCGGTGCCGATCTCGACCTCCCCGGGGCCGGGTTCGGGACCACAGCTCACCAGGAGGAGGGCGCCCCACACCAGGCAGGCCGGACCCGGGCGACCGACGGACATGGAGGTTCGATAGCATCCCGGGCCCGGGTTTCGAAGTCCGCCCGAGCCGAGCGACCGCGGGCACGCCCGGACCGGACCGTCGTCTCGATCGTGCTCCTTCGATTGCCAAGTGTCCCAGGTTCGGCCAGGAACGCCAGCCGTGGCCCCGCGCACCCTCGACAACCGGACGGCTTTGGCGGCCATCGGCACCGTGAGCCTGGCTGCCATCGGCTTTTTGTTCTGGCTGATCTACTTCAACGAAGGCGTGGGCTCCGACACGCCGGACCCGATCCGATTCCTGCCCGCGGTCAATGCCAGCCTGAACGGCCTGAGCGCGAGCTTCTTGGTCGCGGGTTTCGTGGCCATCCGGCGGGGACGAATCGACCGGCACCGCATGGCCATGGTGGCTGCCTTCGTCAGCAGTTCCCTGTTCTTGGTGAGCTACGTGGTCTACCACGCCCTTCACGGCGACACGCCGTTCCGAGGGACCGGTTGGATCCGTCCGGTCTACTTCTTCATCCTGATCAGCCACATCGTCCTGTCCGTGGTGGTGCTCCCGATGGTGTTCACCACCTTCTTCTTCTCGCTGACCCGTCAGTTTCGCCGCCACCGGCGGATCGCCCGCTGGACCTTGCCTTTGTGGTTGTACGTGTCGGTCACCGGAGTGCTGGTCTTCGCGCTTTTGAAGGTATTCAACCCCTGAGGCGCGGTCCCCCGGGCGGCGTCACGCAGCTCGGGGAGACGGAGCGGCCCGAACCGCCCGGGCCAACGCCCGGCAGACCTTCTCCGCGTCTTCCTCGGACCGAACCCAGAACGACGCAGCCCCGGCGGACCAGGGCACGGCGTGCGCTCCGTCCGGCCGCACGGGCCACCGACCGGTGACGTCGACCCGAAGCGCCCGCCGGCCGGCCCGAACGTGGAGGTACGCCAGGGCCACCCCGCACGCATCCAGCCGCCGGTAAGGAAGAGGGCCCGTGGTGCTGACGCGGCCTTCCTCGCAGCCAGGGACCTGTTCGACGGCACGCTCGATCAGTCGATCCCGAAGTCGTTGAAGCTCTGGTTCGCCCATGGGCCAGGCGCAAGCAGACTTCGTGCCACGACGGCTCAGCGGCCCAGCAGCTTGGTCAGCCAGGATTTCTTGGCTTCTTTGGCTTTGCGCGTGTTGGCCAGGCGAATGCCGCGAGAGGCTTCCACGTTCTTCGGCTCCCACTCCAGGCACTTTTTCCACCAGCGCATGGCCATGTCGTACTGGCCCAGGTTGAAATGGATCTGGCCCAGGTGCTGGTAACCGGTGGCCAGGCTCTCCTGCGCTTTGACCGCGTCTTTGAGCATGCGAACCGCGGAATCGGCGTTCTTTCGGGTGTCCGCGTTGTACAGGGCCCACGCTTCGTGCACCGCGTAGAGCGGGTCGTCCGGATTCAGCCCGCGAGCCTCGGCGAACAAGCTCACCGCGTCTTTCCAGCGCTTTTGCCTCAGGGCCTGCAACCCGTCGTCCACCAGGCTTTCGGCCCGGAGGATCGAGTTGACGTCGGTCGACAGGCCAGCCCGCTTCCGCTCCAGCAGCGTCATGTATTCGGCCCGCCGGGTCGGATCGGTCAGGGTCTCATAGGCTTCGTTGATCCGTTGGACGATCTCATCGAGCTTGGCTTTGCGTTCCCCCAACTCCAGCCCCGGGAACGCGTCGGAATGCCACTGGCGCAAAAGCCGCACCCATTGGGCCTTGACCACTTCGTCGGGCGTTTCAGGCTCCACCCCGAGCAACTCGAAGTGGTCGAGCTTCGCCAGCCGCTGGTGTTGGCGGTCGATCGAAGCCAGCTTGGGGTCCTCACTCACGGAGTTTTCAGCCTATCCGACGGCGCGGGCCCCGTGTCAAAGCTCAGTCTGCGACCGGCCGCTCGAGCTGACTCGACGCATTTCGCGCGGGGATCGGGCCGAGCCCTGCTAGCCTTCGGGTGTGCGAAGCCATCTGACCGCGGTGGTGCTCGGACTGGTGGCGTTGGCCTGCGCCCAGGCTGCCCCTTCGCCAAAGGTGGAACGCTACTACCGGATTTCGGGCATGACCTGCAGCTCTTGCGTCGAAGCCCTGACCGAGACCCTGCGCGGCCTCGGGGGTGTGCACGCCGTCGAGATCGGCCTGCAAACGGGTGTCGCCCGGGTTCGGTGCGACGCGGACCTGGACCCCGCGGCCGTCGTGGCCGCCGTGGAGGATCTGGGCTACGGCGCGGAGGGACCCTGGACTGCGGACCCGTCCGAGACCCGCGACCGACCTGCGTTCGACCGGACCTCGAAAGACGGCCCGGCCAAGGGTGGATCGTGAGCGAGACGGCTTCGACGACGGTCCGTGCCAACTCCGGACAGCACTACCTGCTGTGGGACGGTCAGTGCGGTTTCTGCAAGCGGTCCGTCGAGTGGATCAAGCGGCGCGACGATGACGACCGGCTGTTCGCGGTACCGTACCAAGAGGCACCCTCGCCTCCGATGACGCCGGCCCTGTCCGAAGCCTGTGCGAAGGCGGTTCATGTGGTGACCGACGATGGCCGCACGTACCGGGCCGGTCGGGCCGTGCTGTTCGCCCTGGACGTGGTCGGTCATCACTTTTGGGCCAAGGTGCTCGCAACGCCACCCTTGGTGTGGTTCGTGGAGCTGGGTTACTGGCTCGTGGCCCGCAACCGGATGCTGTTTTCGAAGTTCATGTTCCGGCGCGAGCGCTGCTGAACCCCGGGCGTCAGCGAACCGAACGACCCCGCACCGCATGCGCGAACCCCCGAATGTCTCCCGGGGCCCCCACCACGACGGCGGTGTCTCCGGGCTGAATGGATGCGCCGGGCTCGTGTCCCCGTTGAAAAGTCCCGTCGGGCTTGCGGATCGCTACGATCAGGACGTTGTGACGGTGGGAGACTTGGAGTTCCCGAACCGTGCCCGTGTATTCGCTTTCGCCCACCACCACGTCCTCCATTTCGAATTCCTCGAACGCCCGGCTCATGGTTCGGTCCACCAGGGTGGCTGCCATGGGATGCACGAGGCCCTGAGCCACCCGGGACCCACCGATGGCGTAGGGGTTCAAAACGGCGCTGGCTCCGGCCCGCAAAGCCTTTTGCACCGCCGTCTCTTCGTCCACCCGGGTCACGATGTTGAGGTCCGGGCGGAGCTGCCGGGCGCTCAAGGTGACGAACACGTTGGTCGCGTCGGAGCCCGTGCAGATCGCCAGCCCTTGGGCCTCACCGAGCCGTGCCTCCTGCAGGACCGAATCGGCGGTGGCGTCGCCTTGGATCTGCACGTGGACCACGGTCGGATCGGGAGGCGCCGTGTCCACCACCACCACCGCCTGGCCCCGGTGGGCCAGGTCGGCGGCCACCTCCCGGCCGAGGCGGCCGCACCCCACCACGATGAAGTGGTCTTGCATGTGCTTCATGACCCGTTCCTTTCTGCGACGCCGAAGTTGCTCCGAAAGCCCGCCGCCCACCACGAATTGGGTCAGGGTGCTCAAGCTGAAGGTGGCGAGAGATAGACCCAACACCACCAGCCCGATCGTGTAGAGCCGACCCACGTCCGACAAGGGCGTCCGCTCGCTGTAGCCGATGGTCGTGAGGGTGATCATCAGCATCCAAACCGCGTCCAGCCACGACCAGCCTTCGATCAGGCGGTAGCCCACGGTGCCTCCGACGATCACCGCCGCGATACCCGCCAAGGAGAACCACAGCCGTCGACGCAGCATGCTTTGGGAGCGTGGCACGACCGCGCAGGGGGTTGAAGTTTATGGGCGGTCAGTTGTCTTCGCGGAGGGCCCGGGCCGCCGACCGCCCGGAAAGCACGCTCAGGGGCATGCCCCCGCCCGGGTGGGCGGTTCCAGAGGCGAGGTAGAGGCCTCGCACCGATCCGTGGCGGTTTCCGGCTCGTTTGAAGGCGGAAAAGGGCGAATTCGACGCGGCCCCGTACAGCGAGCCGTGGCTGTCGGGAAACCGCGCCGCCAGCTCGGCGGGGGTGCGCCGCCACAGCACCCGATCCGAAGACTCGATGAAACCCGCTTCCACCAGCCGGGACAGGATCTGGGATTCGAGCGCTTCGAAGGTCTCGGCAGCCACTGGGGCGGTTGTGGAGGGGGCGTTCGCCATCAAGAAAAGGGGCTCTTCCTCATCCCACCCGGTCCTGCCATGGCTCACTTCCTGGGCGCAGACATAGATCGTCGGCTCTTCAGGGGGTCGTCCTCGTTCGAAAATATCTCGAAACTCTTCGGAGTATTCTCTGGGAAAGAACACAGAGTGCGCGGGGCGGTCGTGCTTTCGTTTGGCGCGAACAATCGCGTTCCAGGCAGACATGGACCCGGTTTCTTCCGGGGCCTTGTGCGGGCGGTCGGGGGCGAGCATGCGGGGGACGCCCCGGACGTCGCCGTTGTAGACCACCGCGTCGCAAGGCACTTCACTTCCGTCGACCCGCACCCCGCGAGCTCGGTTTCTGCGCGTGACGATCTGCTCGACGGGTTTTTCGAAGTGAAAGCGGATTCCCATGCTCTCGGCCAGGGCAGCCAGGCGCTTCACCACGGCGTGGATTCCGCCGGTGACCCCATATCCCCCGAGCCCGAGTTCGACCCAGGAGATGCAGTTCAAGGTGGCGGGTGCTTTGAAGACATTCGACCCGTTGTAGGTGGCGTAGCGAGCCAAGATCCACCGAATGTCCCTGTGCTCCACGCGGGCGGTGATCGCGCCCCACATCGATCGCATGGCGTCGATCTTCTGCACTTCGGCCAGTTTGGACACACCGAGCTTGAGGATCGTGCGCATGCTGGGCGCATCTCCGTAGACGAAGTGGGGTGCGCTGACGTCCCAGATCGACTTCGCGTACTCCAGGTGGGCACCCAACTGGGCGGCGGCCTCGGGGCCCAGAGCGTCCCGCACCGAATCCAGAGTGTCGGAGAGTTTTTGGTGGATCGTGACTTCGTGACCCTCCGGGAAGCGGTAGCGGAACGCGTGGGTCCGGGTCCGGAGTTCCACCTCGTCTTCCAGCCGACTGCCCGCTCGCTGGAACAGGCCGTCGAATGCGTCGGGAAGGGTCAGGACGCTCGGGCCGGTGTCGCATTCCACCCCCTCGAGCACGACGGTCCCAGCCTTGCCGCCAGGCTCCGAGGCGGCCTCGAAGACCTCCACGTCGTGCCCGTCGGCAGCGATCTCGATGGCCGCAGAAAGGCCCCCGAGACCGGCGCCCACCACGCAGACCTTCACGGGGAGGCCTCCTGCGGTTCGAACCCTTCGTCGGATCGGACTCGGGTCCCGTAGGTGCGGCCGCGCCAGCGGATCTGGCCCAACATGCTCCAGCGCATGGAGTTGAGACCGATCCACACGAAGAGCAGGACCGCCAAGGGGTGACCCACCAAGCTCCATCCGAGGGGGTGGCCGTATCGCAGGGCCACCGCCAGACGCAGCAAGGCCACGAGGCCGAGTCCCACCCATGCCGGAGCGCCGGCACCCCCCGCCACGCCCACGGCCGGCGCCATGTAGGCGCCCCAGTACAGCATCGAGACCGCGGCCAGTCGCTCGGGCCGGGCTCCCAAGCCCACGTAGAGGTTCTTCGAAAAGCCCTCGAATACTTCGCGCCAGCTTCGGTACATGCGGCAGCGGGCGATCCGGGCGCCATCGGCGAACAGCACCCGAAGTCCCACCCGTTTCGCCCGGCGGCAGAACGCCATGTCGTCGACGATGGCGTCGCGCACGGCTCGAAAGCCGCCGATGCGCTGGTAGGCGAGCCGGCGCACCCAGAGGGTCTGCCCGTTGGCGGCCAGTACCGCCGAGGTGCGGGTTCGGGGGATCAAAAAGAGTGGGAGCCAGGACAGGTAGGTCAGGTGCAGCAAAGGCACGACCAAGCGCTCGCTCCACGAGGCCATCACCTGGTCGGGAAAGGCGGTGATCACCGGGGTTCGAAAGCGCGCTTCCAGGTCCGCGAACCGCTCGAGGGCGTCGGGGGTGAGCTGGGTGTCGGCGTCGACGAACAGCAGGACCTCCGAACTCGCCATCTGGCTGAGGCGGTGGCAGGCATGGGGCTTTCCGACCCATCCCGCGGGAAGTTCGCTTCCCCGCATCCGCTTGATGCGGGGGTCGAGCTTCGAAAGCTCGGTGACGATCTCGAAAGTGCGATCGGTGGAGCCGTCGTCGTACACCCAAATCTCGGCCGGGTCCGCCGCCAGCGCCGCGCGCAGGCAGGCCTCGATGGTGGCTTCTTCATTCCGCGCCGGCACCAGGACCGACACCGACGGTCTGAGGGTGCCGCGCCGGCCCCGGGGCCAGGTCGCCAGGTTCAGCAGACCGAGCCCCGTCGCGAAGGCCGGCAGCGCCGCCCACCACAGCCACGGACTCACGGTCGACCTCTCCAAGATTGAAGCAAGCGGCCCCATCGCCCGGTCCGCGGACCGCTGAACAAGGGGAGCCACATGGAGTTGCGGGCTCGAGCCCGATGAACGCGCATGCGCACCAGGGGTCGCTGCCAGTCCCGGTCCACCCGATCGGGTCGGATCCATTCGGTGACCGACTCCCGCGCTGGGCCCCCATCGAGTCCGAGTTGACCCAAGGTACGGAGGTAGAAGGGACCGTCTTCGATGATGCGGTCTTGCGCGACCCGGACCGCCGTCCCGTCCCTTCCGGTCAGTTCGAGGGCAGACCAATATGGCATCCCGAATCGGCCCGTGCGCGGGCCGTCCAGGCGGGGGGGCCCGGTGCGCGTCAGGGTCATGGCGCCATCAGGCGTGAGCTGGGCGCAGAAGGCCAGCGGAGGTTGGCCTTCCGGCGGGAACAGTCCAAAGACGATGGCGGTGCGATCTGCGGCGGCGGAGCGCCCCCAGATCCAGTGTTCGATCCCCAGGTCGTCGAGGGCCCGCGTGCTGGCGTTTCGGTCGAAGTACGCCACGCCCCGGAGGCGAAGGAGGGTCTCATCGCCGACCGAAAGTTCCGCTTCCAGGTCGGAAGGGGTGCTGATCGGGATCCAGCCGTGGGGGCTGTCCGGCAGTTCGTCGGTCCGGGCCAAGTGGACGGCGGGGCCCTCCAGGCGCA
The DNA here is from genome assembly GCA_031800475.1 of Myxococcales bacterium LLY-WYZ-16_1. Classification (GTDB taxonomy): domain Bacteria; phylum Myxococcota; class Kuafuiibacteriia; order Kuafuiibacteriales; family Kuafuiibacteriaceae; genus Kuafuiihalomonas; species Kuafuiihalomonas phototrophica. The sequence continues at coordinate 1,585 of DAPKRQ010000094.1, read as the reverse complement.
GGTCACCGGTGAGCCGTCCCGACATGCCGGGCACTTCGCAGTCCAGCTTGCCGAGCAGGTGAACCCGTCCCCCCGACCGGACGCACTCGAATCGGCTCGATTCGAAGTTCCAGACTTCTCGGCTGGCTCGCCGGGTCCAATGGGCCCGATCCGCGTCGTACTCCTGCAGCAAGTAGAAATCGGGCTCTCCGTCTCGGTAGGTGACGACGTTCAGAGAAGGGCGCGCTCGGGGCGGTTCGGGCCGGCCCTGCCGCCGGGCATCCAGATATCCGGGCAAAAAGGGCAGGCCCCAAGACCAGATCACCACCAGCCCGTTGCCCGAGGCGTCGAAAGCGTCCACGTACCACCAGGCGAAGCCGCCCGGCGCGTCGAGCACGTCGAAATCGAAAGGCCGCTCCGGCGGCTGCAGCATCATCGGTCCGGACATGACTCAAAGCTCCCGTTGCGTCAGACCCCACCCGTGCGCGCGGTGATCGTGGGCGGGGGCCCGGCCGGTTGGGTCGCGGCCGGCGCGGCCCAGGCGGCGGGATGGGATGTGGCGCTGATCGATCCGCAGCCCGATCGGGTCTGGCACCCGACGTACTGCGCTTGGGTCGACGCGGTGCCCGAAGCCTTTCGGGAAGCCTTCGGCGTGATCTGGCCCGATGTGGAACTCGTGCTGTCCGAGGCCGACCGGCGGGTCATCGAACGTCCCTACGGCTGGTTCGACAATCGGGCGCTGCGGGCCGCCTGCCAAGCGACCGCTTCGTCCTGCCATGTCCTCCCCACTAGCGTGGTGGCGCTGCAGCGGGAAGGCGAACGTGTGCGGATCCGCACCGAAGACGGCGACGCGTGGGCGGACGCGGTCCTGGACTGCACCGGGATCGGTCGTTTCGTGCACAGTCGCTCCGGACCTCGGGCTGCGCAGACCGCCCTCGGCCGGTTCGGCCGGCCCGGGCCCGGCGGTGGCGTGTCCCGCCCGGTCTTCATGGACTTCCGTCCCGCGGGGCCCGAGGGTTCGTTTCCGGCTTTCGGCTACGTGCTGCCGTTTTCGACGGACCGGGTGCTGGTGGAGGAGACGGTGTTGGCGGGGCGGCCGGCGGTCGACCCGGAGGGACTGCGGCGCGGTTTGGCCGAGCGCGCCGAATCTTTCGGAATCCGAATCGCGCCCACGGACGAAGAGGAAAAGGTGTTCATCGGAATGGGTGGGACCTATCCGCAGGCCCGCCAAGAGGTGGCGGGCTTCGGTGCGGCGGCCCACATGGCCCACCCCGCCACCGGCTATCTGGTCGCGCACGTTCTGCGGCGGCGGGCGGCGCTCGAAGCCGGGTTTCGGGCCGCGGCGGGTGGCACCACTCCCGAGGACCGGGTCGAAGCCATCCATCGGGCCCTGTTTCCGGGCGGACTGCGGCGCACACGATATCTGCACAACCTGGGTCTGGAGGTGCTGCTGCGCCTGGACCGAGCCGGCCTGCAGCGCTTTTTCCGCGCCTTCTTCGCCGCACCGGAGCCGGACTGGCGCAGCTACATGATGGCCGATGCCGGCCCGGGTCGGGTGGCGTCGGCCATGTGGTCGACCTTCCTGGGCTTGCCCGGGTCGGATCGG
>DAPKRQ010000093.1:0-3616 GCA_031800475.1 Myxococcales bacterium LLY-WYZ-16_1 | reverse complement strand
GGCAAGCCCCCTTCACTGGCCCCAGCCCATCCGATCGCGATAGACCCGCCGGGCCTTGGGTCGCCGGATCCGAAAACACACGAACCCATTCACCGTCACCACCGACCTGGGTCGGTTGGACCGGGTCGATTGGTTCGGCCGGCGGGCCCCGGTGGAGATCGACATCGGCTGCGGCGCCGGAGGCTTTTTGTTCGAGCGCGCCCGAAACCGCCCGGACCGAGACTTCATCGGACTCGAAGTGCGGCGCCCCCTGGTCGAAGCCGCCATGGCCCGAAGAGACCGGGAGGGCCTGTCGAACGTGGCATTCTTTCACGCGAACGCCCACCCGAACCTGCGCAACCTGGTGGCCCCCGGCGAGGTCGTGGAGTTCTTCGTTCACTTTCCCGACCCCTGCTTCAAAAAGCGCCACCACAAGCGACGGCTGCTGCAGCCCGTGCAGGCCCGTCAGATGGCGGAGCTGCTCCCGATCGGGGGCCACGTGTTCGTTCAAAGCGACGTGAAGGGCCTGGCGGAGGAAATGTTCGATTTCTTGGCCAAAGATGGGGCCTTCGAAAGCGTCCACGGCACGGACCTGGCCGTTGCGAACCCCTTCGAAGAACGCACCGAGTGGGAGCGCCAGCACGAACGAGAGGGCGAGCCGGTGTGGAGGATGCGCTTTCGGAAGGTCCGCGAGCCTTCTGGCCCCGTCGCGGAGCCCGAGTTCCGAGACATTCAGCGTCCCGAGTACAAGCGGGGGTCGCGCCCATCTGCTTGAGCGATACCGTGCCGGGCGTTCTCGGGCCGGTCGGGGCCGAACTCGCAGCGGCACCCACCGCTTCAGGTGCGCCGGGGGGCCAAAGCGAGCTCCTCCCGTTCCAGACCCCGGTCCACCGCCAAAAAGCCGAAGGGGATCAAGGCTGCCAAAAAAAGCTTGAGGGACCGGAGGATCGCCCAACGGCGCCGGAGGTGGGCCCACCCCAGGACCGCACAGAAGGTCACGAACAGAGCGCCGTGGGCGCTGCCGACGACCCGCACCGCCAGAGGCTGTCCGAAGCCGTACTTGAGGGGCATGGCCACGAACAGCAGCAAAAGCCACGACACCCCTTCGATCCGTCCGACCCATCGCACCCAAAACACTTCATTCATGCTTCAGACCTCGCCCTGAGGCCTTGCCCGCCGAGCCCGGACCGGTCCACACCGGACCGACCCGCGGTCCGGACCGTCGGGCCGGCGCCGGCCATCCGCGAACTTTTTCGAAGCGTCCGGGCAAGGGACGGGCGTAGACTTCCCGGGTCATGAGCTGGGGCCGAGCGGTCGGGCCGGCGGTGCTCGTCGGCCTGTGGTCAGCGGCGGGGACGCCAACGCCCGCCGGGGCGGAAACGCCCACGGAAACGCCCACGGAAACGCCCACGGTGGCGGCGACGGTGGCCGACGCCGAGGCCCTGAACCGGCGCTTTCGCACCGAGTCCCCCGCATCGCTGGCCTCGTTTTTGGAGCGACAGAGCCGAGAAGTCTTCGCCCGGCGGGAGGCGGTGGTCCAGGCCCTGCAGATCTCCCCGGGGGACGCGGTGGCCGACGTGGGCGCGGGGACCGGGGCGTATCTGGACCCACTGGCCCGGGCGGTGGGCCCCCGAGGCCGGTTGGTTTTGGTGGAGATCGCACCCCAGTTGGTGGCGCACCTCAAACGCCGGGCGGCGAACGGGGGGTGGGACCAGGTGGAGGTCCTGCTGGGCACGGACCGGTCTGCCAACCTGCCTCCCAACTCCCTCGACCTGGTCTTCACCGCCGATACCTACCACCACTTCGCCCACCCGGCGGCCATGAACGCCAGCATCTATCGCGCCCTGCGGCCCGGCGGCCGCTACGTGGTCCTGGACTTCGAACGGCGAGCGGGAAAGAGCCGGCCCTGGGTGCTGGAACACGTTCGGACCGGTCGGCGGGGCGTGATCCGGGAGGTGCGGGCGGCCGGCTTCGAGGCAGCGGGCGAACTGCAGGTGGAGGGGCTCGTCGAAAACTACGTCCTGGTCTTCCGAAAGCCAAAGCCCCGCGGTCCGTTGCGTTGACGCTCTGGCGGAGGTCAGGTGCGGTCGATGGCCTCGAGCTTGGCAGCCAAGGGCTTTCGGTAAAGGGCCCGGGCTCGAGCCATGGCCTCGTGACCTCGGCCGCGGGCCCAGTGGCGGTCGAACCACCGGGCGAACCGGCGGGCGGTGCGGTTGGCCACCACGTAGCGCTCCCGGTCCCTGGCCGGAACGTCGGGGTGCAGGCGAAAGCGGTCGAACAGTCGAGATACGAGTTGAGCGCCGCCGACGCCCAACCACACCCGGAGCACGATGAACTTGTCGACCTCGGCCTGGACTTCGAGCTCGATGGCGGAGACCGCCCGCTCCTGGGAGGCGACGGCATGGGTGAGGTAGACGAAATGGGACACGCCCTCCAGGGCCGCCGTGAACCCGTCCAGGCCCCGAGGCGGCCGCCCGCGGGCGCAGGCCTGCAAGAAGTCGAACGCCTGGCGCCGGGTCGGCTCCGCGATGTACAGACCCAGGTCGGCTTCGTCGTCACCGCGGTGGACGATGAACAGGCCTTCCCGCCGCCGGGCCGCCGCCGCCGACAGCTGGGCGGCCTGGGCCTCGTCGAGCCGGAACGCCTGGACGTCGGGGGTCTGGTCCAGCCGGTACAGACGTTCCAGCCCGGCCTGGAGAAGGGGCTCGGGCTCGGTCATGCCGACGCCGGCGGTCCCCACACCGGCGCGAGCCCATGCCGCACCAAGCCCCGGACCGCGCTGGGCGATCCCGGGTCGTCCTGCCATCGACCCACGAGAAGGGCGGGCTCGGTCACGGTGGCCAAGCTGGATCCCTCGGCCACCCGGGTCAGAGCTTCGACCAGCCCCCGAAAATGGTGGGCAAGCTCCGCCAGCACTTCCCGAAATCGTCCGGCCCGGGCCAGTTGGGCCGCGGTGCGGTACGCGGTTCGGCCCATGTCCACGTAATATGCCCGGCCGACCAGGGACTTTCTCCGCTCGACGTGGGGCGCGAACAGGCCTCCGACCACCAGCGCCACGTCCCCCAAGCTCCGGTAGACCTCGAAGCGCTGCGAGGGTGGCGCGGACTGGGCCTTGCGCACCATCCAGGCCAGGGTGGGCGTGCCCGGGTCCCCGTCGGTCTCGTGGGTGGCCATGGCGTCGCGCTCGGCGTAGTCGACGCACACCTGGACCAGGTAGTCGAAGCCCGCCGGGTCCAGGTCCAAGCGCTCCGCCCGCAGCGCCTCCCGAAGCGTCGACCCGAAATAGGCGTGAAGGTCTTCGTGAATCAGCATCCTCTTTCAGGGTACGGACCGCCTGCATCCAACTCAAGCAAATCGCGAGTGATTCCGGACCTTTATGATACAACCGAACTTCGGTGCATCCTGCGAACGGTTCTCGAAACATGAAATGCGAATGTTTTCGGGTGCTTGGTGGACCGGCGTGGCACCCGGAGCCGCGGGGTGGCTGACGGTGGCAGCCGAGGCCGGCGGGTGGCTCGGACCGACCGAACGGAGGTTTTTACGCGGTTTCCCTGTATGCTTCGGTTGGGGGAATCGGGGCCCGCCCGCGCGTGGGGATCGGGGCCCGCCCGCGCCTCAGCTCCCGGGCCACCTGCTC
>DAPKRQ010000092.1:0-12718 GCA_031800475.1 Myxococcales bacterium LLY-WYZ-16_1 | reverse complement strand
CGGGCCTGGGGCGCGGTGCTCACTTGGGCCGGTCGAGCCTCCGAGGTAGGGTGGCCCGGAATGGAGTCCAAGAGCACGGGGGTCGCCTATCTGCTGTGGGTGCCGAGCGTCTTCGGCTGCGCCGGCCTCTACCGCTTCTACCTGGGCCGGCCTCTGTCCGGGTTGCTGTGGTTTTTCACGTTCGGTCTTCTCGGGATCGGCCTCTTGGTCGACCTCTTCTACATCCCGCTGATGGTCGAGTCCGAAAACCGCCGCCTCGGGCTGGGCATGTGGTCCCGTCCGGGCGGCGTGCGGCAACTCGCAGCATCCCGGTCCGGTCCCGCGTCACCTCGCGAGCTGGCCGCGCAAAATCCCGACCAAGCGGTACTCCAGGTCGCCCGGCAGCACGAAGGTCGCGTCACCGTGGAGATGGTGGCGATGGAAACCGGATTTTCGCTTCGAAAGAGTAAGCGGATCTTGGAAAGAATGTCCAAAGAGGGCTACGCCGAACGGGACGTCAGCACCGAAGGGGCCTACTTGTACGTTTTTCGGGGTATCGTCTCGAACGAGCCATTCGAGATAGACGACATCTGATCCGATCGCCTCATCGGCTCCGGAAGAATCCGGTGAGCCATCGCCAGACTCGCTTGGGGCCGCCTTCGATCGCCTCCAGGTCGGAAGAGGGCAGCGAGGGAACGGCTCCGGCCGAACCGCGCGAAGGGGCCGCGGGCAAGCCGCCCACGCCAAGGGCCTTCCTCCATTTTTCCGGCGTGGAGCGGGTGGCGAACTTCGTTTCGAAGGTCTGACCCGTGGACGGCTCGGAGGCGACCACTTCGAGCACGCTCTCCTCGTTGACCCGGGCTCGGACCTCCACCGTCACCGACCCCACGGCTGCCGGCGGAAGACCTCGCACCGTGAGCGAGCCCAAAGGTTCGTTGTGTTCCACGCGGGCCGCGTCCCCCTGAAAGAAGGCCACCTCCATCTCGGTCTGACCGTCCGCAGCGGTGGGCAGAAGACACGCACCTTCGGCCGGAAGGCGGCTGTCACGCTCGATCAGTCGATAGTAGTGGCCCCCGGGCAAGGCGAGGCCGATCGACATGGGCAGGGCGTCCAGGAGCACCACGTTGTCCACGGTCTCCATGCCGGCTGCATACTGAGCCGCCCCGAGCGCAACCGCTTCCTCGGGGTGGACGGACGCCCGGGGGGCCTTTTTGAAGACCCTCCCCACCATGTCCCGGACGGCGGGGTAACGGGTCTGTCCGCCGACCAACAACACATCGTCCACCTGCTCCGGCCGCACGCCGGCCCGCTCGCACACGCTGCGCGTGATCGCTTCGGTCTGCTCGAGCAAGGAAGCCATCCGTCGATCCGCATCCTCTCTGCGGACCGGAATCGACAACTCTCGGGCGTCTCGCCCGAACACCGTGAGGTCCCGAATGTGCACGATGGTCGCGGGCCGCTCGGTCAGGGCCTTTTTGGCCTTCTCTGCGTGCTGCATCACGCAGGCCACTGCGGCCGCATCCCGGCGGGGATCCGGGCCTCCCTGCTCCAGGATCGACTCGACGATGAGTCCGGCGATGCTTGCGTCGAAATCGATGCCGCCCAAAAACGTGTCGCCACCGGTGGCCAGCACCTCGTAGACGTTGCCGTCCACCTCGAGCAAAGACACATCGAACGTCCCGCCACCCAGGTCGTACACCGCCACCCGTCGGGTCTGCATCGTCTGTCCAATGCCGTAGTTCAACGCCGCTGCGGTGGGTTCACTGAGGACCCGCTCCACATTCAGGCCGGCCAGTTCGCCCGCGACGCGGACCGCCTCCCGCTGTCGCTCGTTGTAGAACGCGGGACAGGTGATCACCGCGCGGGTGACGCTTTCGCCGAGCTGAAGGCTCGCCGCTTCACGGATGTCGTTCAGGAGGTACGCGGCCACTTCTTCGAGACTGACCACTTCCTGCGAGATGTCGACCGCCGCTTCGCCTTCTTCGCCTCGAACGATTGGATAGGCGAAGTGGGTGCGGATGCTCTGGACGATCGGGGAGTGAAATGGACGACCGATCATGCGCTTCGAGCCGACGATGGTGTTCAGTGGATCGGAAGAAGCACGTCGGGCGGCATCCTCGCCCACGTACACGGTGCCGTCTTGGGCGAAGCAAACGGCGGAAGGGGTCGTCGAGCCCCCATCTCGGGCGGCGAGTACGAAAGCGTCGCCGTTTTGCACCACGGCCGCACAGCAGTTGGTCGTTCCCAAATCGATCCCGATGACCGTCCGGCTCGGCGCCGGCTTTTCGAGCCGATGGCGCTCCCACTTTTTGGGCAGCTGATGCTCGGGTCGAATCCGGTTTGTCCGGGGAGGCCGGCTGTCGGGAGCTGGCGGTGGAGCCACGGGCGGCTGCGGCGCTCGGGTTTCGAGCAGGTCCACCGAAGCCACCGGAATGTCGGCCGACATGGCGGTGTCGGGGACGGCACGAGCCGGAGGTGAGTCCGCGTCGCCCAGCCCCTCGAGGGCGTTTGCGGGCTGACGCGAGCCCGGGGCCGCTTCCGGCGCCGGGGGAGGCGAGGGAACCGGGGGTGGCGGAGTCATTCGGTACGGGAGGGTTTCGGCACCGGGAAAGGACGCCAGAGCTGGCGCGTCCGGAAAGTGGGGAAGCTCGGATTCGGCCGCGGCCGCGTCCGACATGGTCTGGCTGACCTTCGAGGGGTCGGCAAAGTCCATCCACAGGTGGTCGTCCAGCTGCTGCAGGGAGTCGGCCAGAGCCGCGTCGAAAGGGTCGGGTCCGGTCTGAGCCGCCGGTGCGGGCGCCGCGGAAGGCGCTGGGGACGGTCTGGACGGGTCGCTCGCCCCCGGGACGGACATTCGGGGCCGGGGCGGCGGCTCTCGATGGGGTTCGGCGGGGACCGGCTCTTTCGGGGCATTCGGATCCTCCGTCCAGGCGGGCAGCTCGTCGTTCAGATCGTCGATCGGAATGTCCAAGATCGGGGCTTCCCGGTCGACGTCGCCCGGAGCGGCGGGTGGCTGGGAGCGCCCGCCGGGTGGGAGGTTTGAACCAGTCACGGAGCCATCCTCGTGAATTTCCAGGCTCGAAACAACGGGGCGGCGCCGGGTCTGCTCCGCAGCGAGGCGCTGGCTCCGGGCTGGCTGGCGAAATTGTCTTTCTTTCCCTCGGCGGCCTTGCTCCATTGCGAAGCGGGATGGCCAAGGGGAAAAAGCGCTCCAAGGGGCGGCGTTCGGGCACGCCGAACGCCTCGAAGATGCGGGGCCCGTCGGCGGCTGCATCCCGACCCGACGCCCCGAAGGCGGCCGCGCCGGCCCCGGATGGGGCCCCGGCCGATCGGCCGTGGCTGTGGGCAGCGGCCGTCTTGGGCCTGGCGGTGCTCGGCCTCGGCATCGTGCAGTGGGTCGAGCTCCTTCAGGCCCAGGCCGGAAGCGCTCCGTTCTGCTCGCTCAACGAGCGGGTCAACTGCGCCACCGTCTGGAACAGCCCGTTCGCCAAAGCGATCCACCGGGCGACCGGCGTTCCCTTGGCTGGCTGGGGCATCGTCTGGGGCTTCGCGGCCGCGGTCACGGCCGGGTGGGCGGCCTTCGCCACCGGTCCCGCCCCGGGTCTGCGCTGGGCCGCCCGGCTGACCGGAATCGCGGGTGTCCTTTCGTGCGTGGTGTTCCTGGTCGCCAGCCTGGCGGCGGGCGCCATCTGCCTGACTTGCTTGGCCACCTACGCGGGTGTGCTGGCGTTCGCCGGCACCACCTGGGGTTTCCGGGCGGGCAAGGCCTTTGCGGAGGCTCCGTTGGGGCCCCTTCTCGGCGTGCCCCTGGCTGCGGTGGTCGTCGGATACGGGGCGGTGCTCGGCCCGGGCCTGCAGACCCCCGTTTCGCCCACAGAAGCCGAAGCGCGCCAGGCGGAGCAGGCTTTGGAGCAGATCTCCGAATCGGACCCCGAATCGTCACCGCCGGAGGGCGCGGACGAAGACGAAAAAGGCGAGCCGGTGAGTCCAGCTCCGGCTTCGCTGCAAGCCTTCTTGGCCCAGCTTCCGGGGCCCGCACGCCAGGCGGTGGCCGAAGGGGTGCAGAGCTACCGGGACGCGGCGCAGCGCCCCACCGAACCACCCCGCCATGTTCAGGGCAGCCCGGATGCACCGGTGCGCATCCTGGACTTCGTCGACGTCCTGTGCGGGCACTGCGCCCATCTGCACCACACTTTGGAGCGCCTGCGGAGCATGTTTCCGCCCTCGGCCTTTTCCGTCGAAACCCGTTTCTTTCCGCTGGATGGGGCCTGCAACCCGAACGTGTCCCGCAGCTCGCCGGACCCGGCCGCATCTGCTCGCTGCGTCGGTCCGAAGGCCATGATCTGCGCCGAATCCGACCCGGGGTACGGAGCCCTGAAGGCCGCGGTCTTCGGTGCATCCCCCCGGATTTCGGCGGACCAAATCCGTTCGATGGCTCGCACCCACCTCGAAGACGTGGAGCCAGCCGAGTTTGAAGACTGTCTCGAATCGGAGCAGACCGAAGCGGCCCTTCGAGCCGACGTCACTTACGCCATGGGCTTCGACATCCAAGGGACGCCGCTGGTTTTGGTGAACGGACGGCAGGTGCGTCCGGCGCTGCCCTTGCTCATGGCGTTGATCCTGGCCGAAGGCGACCCGAACCATCCCGCCTTCGACGACCTCTGAATTGGGGGCCTGCCACGGGGGCGCGCGCCCAGCACGCCCCCGAACGTGGCAACCTCAGCCCGTCCGGAACATTCGCTCGCCGTTTCCGGCGACCTCAGGAGCCTGCTGCGCTTTGGGCGAGCGTCCTCCGCCGCGACCATCGAAGCCGCCTGCGCTGCGGCGAGCTCGGGACGGCGAGCTCAGGCTGGAGCTTGCTGCTCTTCGGGCGAGCCGCCTCCGCCGCCGCCATCGAAGCCGCCGCCGTCGTCGTCGCCATCTTCACCGCCGGGTCCACCGGTCTCCGTGGTGGTCATGACCAACTTGTCGTTTTCGAGGTCGACGTCCACGTCCACGTGCCCGCCGTGGACCAGGGTGCCGAACAGGACCTCGTCGGCCAGGGGCCGCTTGATCTCGTTTTGGATCACGCGAGCCATGGGCCGTGCCCCGTATTTTTCGTCGTAACCCTTCTCGGCCAGCCACTCCCGCGCTTCGGGCGACAGGTCGATGGTCACCTTCTTGTCGGCGAGCAGCACGTCGAGTTCGTTCACGAACTTGTCCACCACCATCAGGATCACCTCCTTCGGCAGATGACCGAAGGTGATGGTGGCGTCGAGCCGGTTCCGGAACTCGGGCGAGAAGACCTTTTCGAGGGCCTTGTTCGCGTCGCTCGCGTCCTTGGGACGGGCGAACCCGATCTTGCCTCGCTCCATGTCGTAGGCCCCAGCGTTGGTGGTCATGATCAGCACCACGTTGCGGAAGTCCGCCTGCCGGCCGTTGTTGTCGGTCAGCGTGGCGTGGTCCATGACCTGGAGCAGCACGTTGTAGATGTCCGGGTGGGCTTTTTCGATCTCGTCGAGCAGCACCACGCTGTGCGGGGTCTTTCGGACGGCGTCGGTCAACAGGCCCCCCTGATCGAAGCCGACATAGCCCGGAGGCGCTCCGATCAGGCGGGAGATGGTGTGGTGCTCCATATACTCCGACATGTCGAAGCGGATGAAGTTGACCCCCATGATCTTGGCCAGCTGCTTGGCGAGCTCGGTCTTGCCGACGCCGGTGGGGCCAGCGAACAGGAATGAACCCACCGGCTTTTCGGGTGCACCCAAGCCGGACCGATTCAGCTTGATCGCCTGAGACAGCTGCTCGATGGCCGGGTTTTGCCCGAAGATCACCATCTTGAGCTGCTTCTCCAGAGTGGACAGGGCGTTGCGGTCGTCGGCGCTGACGCTCTTCGGAGGAATCTGAGCCATTTTGGCAACGATCGTTTCGATGTCCGTGGGCCGAATCTTGCGACGCCGGTCCTCTTCGGGGATCAGACGCTGAGCTGCACCGGCTTCGTCGATCACGTCGATGGCCTTGTCCGGCAAGAACCTCTCGTTGATGTGCTTGGACGACAGCTCCGCTGCCGACCGCAGTGCCCCGTCGGTGAAGTTGACGCCGTGGTGCTTTTCGTAGCGGCTCCGCAGTCCTTTCAAAATCTCGACGGTTTCGTCGACCGTCGGCTCCTTGACGTTGATCTTTTGAAAACGCCGAGCGAGCGCGTGGTCTTTTTCGATCGAACTCTTGAAGTCTTTGTGGGTAGTGCTGCCGATGCAGCGAAGCTCGCCGTTTTGAAGGGCCGGTTTGATCAGATTCGCCGCGTCCAGCGAACCGTCTTGGGTCGCGCCTGCGCCGACCACGGTGTGGATCTCGTCGATGAACAAGATCGCGTGCCCTTGCTTTTTGACCTCGGCGAGGACGCCCTTCAGGCGCTCTTCGAAGTCCCCCCGGAACTTGGTTCCGGCCAGCAGAGCCCCCATGTCGAGGGCGTAGATCACCGCGTCCTTCAGCAGGTCCGGTACATGGCCGTCGTGGATGCGCAGCGCCAGTCCTTCCGCCAGGGCGGTCTTTCCGACACCCGGCTCTCCGACGAAGATCGGGTTGTTCTTTCGCCGGCGACACAAGACCTGGAGCGTTCGCTCGATCTCTTGGTCTCGACCGATCAGCGGGTCGATTTTACCGCCGGCTGCCATCTCGTTGAGGTTGGTGGCGAACTGCTCGAGCGCGCTCTTCTTCTCTTCTTCACGACTTTCCGCCGTCTCTTCGAAACCTTGCCCGGCGGCTCGAGGCTCCTGGGGTACCTTCGAAATCCCGTGGGAGATGAACCGAACCACGTCGAGTCGCGAGATGCCCTGCTTCTTCTCGAGCAGATAGACCGCGTAGGAGTCGTGCTCCCGGAAAAACGCGACGAAAAGGTTGCTCGAGTCCATGACCTTCTTTCCAGAAGATTGGACATGCATGACCGCCCGCTGAAACACGCGCTGAAACGCAAGGGTCTGCTGGGGGTCCTGCTCGATGCCGTCGGGCAGGGGCGTCATGTTCGCTTCGAAAAACGCGTCCAGGTCGCTGCGAAGGCCCTTCAGATCACCGCCGCAGGCCTGGATGATCTTCTTCACCTTCGGATCGTCCAACAACGCGTACAGCACGTGCTCCAAGGTCACGTACTCGTGACGCCGGCGCAGAGCTTCGTTGAAAGCGGTGGCGAGTGTGTCTTTGAGTTCTTTGCTATATTCCATGGTCAATCCACCGGTTCGATCGTGACTTCCAGCGGGAAGTCGGCCCTCCGGGCCCGGTCGAGGGTCTGCGACACCTTCGTCTCGGCCACCTCGCGGGTGTAAACGCCTGCCACCCCGATTCCATTCTGGTGCACGTGCATCATGATGCGAAATGCCGACGACTCGTCGTGGTGGAAGATCACCATCAGGGTCTCCACTACGAACTCCATCGTCGTGTAGTCGTCGTTGTGAAACAGAACCTTGTACATCGGCGGCTCGGAGGTCCGCTCTTCGGTCTCGGTGATGGTTTGTGTGCTTCCACCGGTCTTCGTGGCCATCGCCGTAATCCTCTGCTCCGGTTGCTCCGCCATCCTAGACGACCTGAACCGACGGAGCGACCCGGAACCGTCGCCCCGGCTCGCTGCCCGATGCTCCCCGGTCAAACCCAGGAAAGCCCTAGGGAGGCTTCGACCCGGTCCAGAACGGCTCGGGCGAAATGGCGAGCCTTCTCGGCCCCGTGCCGCAGGCAATCCTCCAGCTCGTCGGGGTGCGTGGTCCAGTGCCGGTACCGCTGTCGGGCATCCGCGAATCGCTCCACAGCCGCCTGGAGCAGCGCTTTTTTGGCGTCCCCCCACCCGAAGTAGTTCGCCGATGCGTCGCGCTCCGGGCCCGAAAGCTCGGGGTTCTTTCGGCCGGTCGTGTACTGCCGCGCCAGCGACGCCCGCCGGTCCGGCTGGATCGCGCACGTGAGCTGAAACAACACATCGTCCTCGGTCGAAAGCGGCTCGCCGTAAGGCGTCGAGTCGGTGGCCACCGATTTGATCCGCTTCCACATGGTCTTTTCGTCGTCGAACACGACCAGCGTGTTGTCGTAGGACTTCGACATTTTCCGGCCATCCAGCCCCGGGATCGTCATGACGTCCGCGTCGACCACCGCGTCCGGGACCTTGAAGACCTCGCCGTAGCGCAGGTTGAAGCGACGGGCCGCCTCCTGAGTGATCTCCAGGTGCTGCTTTTGGTCCTTTCCCACTGGTACCAAGTCCGCGTCGAAGGCCAAGATGTCCGCAGCCATCAAGACTGGGTAAGCGTACAGCCCTACGTTTACCTCGTCGGCGGTCGCCCCTTTCGCCAAAGCATCCTTGAAGCTGTGGGCCCGATTCAGCAGGCCGAGGGGCATACTGCATGACAGGATCCATGACAGTTTGGGGATCTCGGGAACGTCCGATTGCCGATAGAAGACCACCCGCTGGGGATCGAGCCCACACGCCAGCCACGATGCGGCCACCGCCCGGGTCTGCGCTCGCAGCGCCTCCGGGTCGGGGCGCACGGTCAAGGAATGAAGGTCCGCGATGAACAAAAACGATTCGTGGTCCGACCGCTGCGCGAGTTCCACCGCCGGCAGGATCGCGCCCAGCACGTTCCCGAGGTGCGGAACCCCCGTGGGCTTGATGCCCGTCAGCACCCGCTTCACGACTCGGCTTCTTTCGAACGATTCGATGCCTCGATCAAGGCGCGGTGGCCTCGGCCTCGTTGCCGGTCACGGGAGCTTCTTCGGATCGACCCGACGATCCACGACCTTCGGTCGAATCTCTGGACTTCGACTCCGGGACCTTCGCATCGTCGGAGCCGGATGCGGCCTTTTCGTCTCCCTCGGAAACGCCCTTCTCTTTGGCCTCTTTCCGCTTGATCGCCTCGATCTTGCGTTTGTCCGGCCCCATCAGCATGTTCATTTGCCGACCGTTCATCTTGGGTGGCGACTGAACCAAGGCCACGTCTTCGAGCTGCTTCGCCAGGTCGTTCAGACGGTCCAATGCCAGGTCGGGGTGGGCCATCTCGCGCCCGCGGAACCGCTGGACGAACATCACCTTGTAGCCCTCGAGCAGGAATTTGCGCGCCTGCTGAACCCGCATCGCCACGTCGTGCTGGTCGATCTTCACCGAGCGTCCGAGCCGAACCTCCTTCGTCTCGTTGGCTTTGCTCTTCTTGGCCTGTGCGCTCTTCCGCTTCGACTGCTCGTAACGGAATTTGCCGAAGTCCATGATCTTGACGAGCGGCGGACGGATGTCCGCTTGCACCTCGACCAGATCCAAGCCGGCCTCTTCAGCCATGCGCAGCGCTTCGTCGCGCTCGATCACACCGACCTGCTCTCCGTGTTGGTTGATGACCCTGAGGGGCGAGATCCGGATCTCTTGGTTCTTCCGGACACGATCTTGGGGGGTCACCTTCCCTCTGAACTTTTTTCTGATGGCGTAGCCTCCTTTTTTTGCGCCGTTGCGCTTTGCGCGAGCCTACCACGCAGGGCCCGAGGTGATGAGCGCGAACTGACTCCCACCGTCAAAGCTTGCCGAGGGAGGCCAGCACCCGGTCGATCTCTTCCAGGGCCGCCGCGGTGGTGGTGTCCGACGCTGCGCTCTCGGGGGTGCCCCTCCACAGGGGCTCGTCCTCTCCCTGGGCGGGCAGGGACCCGTTTTCCCGGTCGGCCCCCTCCGCGGGAAGGCCCAGGTTGTGGGCCACTCGCCGCACCAGATCCGGTCCGATCACGTCCCGTCGCGAAAGCGCCCCTTCCAGGAGCAGGTTGTCGCAGACCGTGTTGATCAGCCTAGGGGAACCCCCAGAAGCGCCGTGGATCGCCGATACGGCCTCGGCCGCGAACAGACCCGGATCTCCCCCAGCGGTGCGGACCCGGTGCCGAATGTACGCGTCGGTCGACTGCCGGTCGAAGGGATCGAGCCGCACCTTGAGCGCCACCCGCTGCTCCAGCGGCGGATCCTTCTTCAGGTTGTCCTCGATGCTCGGAAGTCCGAAGAACACGAAGGACAGGAGCTTGCGATCCGGAACCTCCAGGTTCAGAAGGCCCCGAAACTCCTCCATCAGCTCCCGGCTTTCGAGCATCTGCGCCTCGTCGATCAGCACCACGGCCTTTTTTCCGGACTCGTGGATCTGCACCAGGCGCTCGTACAGCTGGCCGAGCAACGAAAGCTTCTCCTCGCTCGGGCATTCGACGCCCAACTGAATCGCCAGACGGCGGAGCAGCCAATCGGTGGTGATGTCCCGATGAATGATGACGAGCAGGGCAGCTTCGAACACCGACTCGTCCAACTCGTCGAGCAGCCGTCGAGCCAACGTGGTCTTGCCGGCCCCGATGTCCCCCACCAGGACGGCCAGTCCCTTCATCTTGTCGAGGGCGTAGGTCAGCCGAACCAGCGCTTCCGAATGCTGGGCCGAATCGTAGAAGAAGCGACTGACAGGGGCGTTGGAGAACGGTTCTTGGTGAAATCCGTAGTACTCCAGATAGTCCATCCGGCTCGGTCCCGCCGCAGTTCGTGCGCAATCGGTCCGGACCTGTCAAACGGACAGACCGCCCGAATCGGCTCCGGTCCAGCCTTTGCCGCAGTCACAAGTAGGAGATCTTGTTCTTGTTCGAGGAGCGGGGACCGCCCGGTGGGCCCGCACCTCGGGCCTGAACCGACTCGAGCCGCACCTCCACGTCCCGGTGCTCCGGGTCGTCCCGGTGGCACGCCTGGTACCAGTCCTTGGCTCGGGGCAGGTCGTTGAGCCGCTCGTAGGCCGCCCCGATCTCGTACTTCAGGTTGGTGGCTGCGGGACCGCGGGCGCCTTTTTTCAGGGCGAGCTTGAAGCATTCGATGGCTGCCTTGGGCTCGTCTTTGTCGACCAGGCAGTGACCGATCATCTCGAGGCTGTCGATGGCGCGCCGCTCGGAGCGGGCCGCGGCTCGGAACTCCCGGATCGCGTCGTCGAGGCGCCCCAATTCCTTGTACATCATGCCCTGGTCGAAGCTGTGCTCCGACGGCGGCGCTTCGGTGCCTTCTTCGATCATCGCTTCCACGTGGGCCGCGATGTCCGCGGTCACCTGGCCGCTGGGCTGTCCGGCGGCGTCCACTGGAGACGGGCGCGCGAACGGGTTTTCGCCGCCGGAGGGCGGGTCGCTGCCAGGCGGGGCTTGCCCGTCCACGGGGGCGAGGGGCTCGGTCGGCTCGTCGAGCCCTCCACGCTCCAGGCGGGACCACAGAGCCTGCGCCCGGCTGCTGCCGGGGACCCGGACGCGGAGTTCGGTCAACAGATCCCGGGCTTCGTCCTGGAGTCCGGCCTCCATCATGAACTCGGCCTCATCCAGCTCGTCGGAGATGTCCCCCTCGGTTTCGACGTCTTCTTCGGCCTCGAACGCGGGCCCGGCCGATGCCGCCAGGTGCTGGGTCGGTGCTTCGTGCATCGCTTCGAGCGAACCTCCGAGCCGCATGGCGGCGGCCCCGAACGGGTCTTCGTCTCCGTTCGCCGAACTCGGACCGTCCTTTGCGGGCGCGGCCGGAGGGTCGCCCTCGGCGCCGGCCGGGACCGAGCCGTCCATGCCGCCGGGGGGCGAGGGGGCGCCTTTCGGTTCGGCGGTCCCCGGGTCCCGAGATCCTCCCGGATCGACAACCGCCAGCGGATCCATGTCCAGGTCGGTGCTCAGCAGCGAAAAGCCCTCCCGGGCCAATTCTTCGCCCAGGTCGAAGCCGGTCTCTGGGGCGGAGCCGGCCTGGGCCTCGGATCCTGCCGCCTCGGCCGCTCCCCCGTTCGGGGGCTCCGGGGCTGCCGAAAATCCGTCTGCCGCATCGACGGGTTGCAGTGCCTCCGCACCGAGCTCGGGCGGCAGGGGAGCGCCGGCATCGGGTGCGGGTGCGTCCCGCGCCGGCGGGGTGGTCGGGCCGGGCCCGTCCCCCTCGAACCGGCCTGTGGGGGGCAGCGGGAACTCGGCGGGCCAAGCGTCGGCCGCTTCCAGCTCCTCGAGCAGCAGCACCCCGGAGGGCAGTGCGTCCGGCTGGCCGGGCGCCGCCGGCTCCGGGCGGTCGGGCGATGGGGGCCCTTCGGCCGGGGAAGCTCCTGCCGGTGGGGGTGGCGCCACCTCGAAGGCGGAGTCTGGGATCCGGACGGCCTCGGCCCCCGCGGCCGGGGGCGGCCCGGCGTTCGGGTCGTTTTCGAGGCTTTCGACCAGGCCATCGAGGGGGTCCGAACCCGCGGCATGCGGGCCATCCAGGTCGGCCACGGCTCCGAGCCCACCTGCATCGGCCGCGTCGTCGAGCAGGGCCCCCGCGAACGGATCCGGTTCCAAGTCGGCCGCTCCGATCGGCGCGGGCGCCACGGTCTGCACGTCGACGGCGGGCCGGTCCGGTTCGACCGCATCGAAGATTCCGGAATCTTCCGTAATGTCGATGCTGATCGGTTCGGCGGAGCCGTCTTCGGGCGCGCCCGCCGCCAGCGGATGGCCGGGTGCCAACTCCGCCAACTCCGTCCGGTAGCGGTCGCCCTCGGTCATTTTGCCCTGGCGCCCGCAGATCTGGACGATGCTGGCCACCGCTTCCGCAGCGCGGGAAGGGTCGTTGGCGGCCTTGTAGATGTCCCGCATCTTCTCCAGGGCGGAGATGTTCTCCGGGTCCAGTTCGAACACTTTCTGCAGGTGCTCCAACGCTTTTTCGCGGAGCCCGTACCGCACGAAGACGTCGGTTTCGGTCAGGATCTGTTCGATGGAGGGGGACGGGCCGGAGCGGGCCGGCTCGGCGGGCTCT
>DAPKRQ010000091.1:0-2889 GCA_031800475.1 Myxococcales bacterium LLY-WYZ-16_1 | reverse complement strand
GTAGGGACCAGACCGAGCCCGGCGAAGCCGCGGGAGGTCGGTCCGCCCCACACCCCGCGAACGGACGGTAGGGACCAGACCGAGCGCGGCGAAGGGACGGCGCGTAGGGACCAGACCGAGCGCGGCGAAGCCGCGGGAGGTCGGTCCGCCCCCGATCATGGGCGTTACCCTCCGATCGGAATATCCCGCGCGGGATGGGCGGACGGACCTCGTCGAGTAGGGACGGCGGGTCGCCCCGCCGCCCCTCTCACAGAACCGGACGTGCGGGTCACGCATCCGGCTCTTCGGATCGCTATCCTAAGCGTCAAAGAGCACGCCTTGACGCGGGACCGCCCGGGGCGGATGGAAGCCATACCAAGTCTGGCCCAGCGCGATGAGTCTCGCGTGAAACCAGCGGTTGGGATAGGCCCGGGTCAGCCCGGGCAGGTTGCTCCTCTTCCACGGGCCACAGCGGCGGTAGGCCGCCCTGGCCGCCGCCTTCCGGGTCACGCCGCGGCTCAAAAGGTGCCGGAAGAGGTACCGGGGCCGCTTCCTCTTCTGCTGCGCGATGATCGCCCGAATCCGTCGCCGGATGTGGGCGTCGAAGCGCTCGAGCAAGGGCACGGCCTCTTCCGTGCAGAGGCGAAAGTAGCCGATCCATCCCCGGAGATAGAGGTTTGCCCGTCGGAAGAGCTCCGGCAGCGGCTGGCCCCACGTCCGGGGCGTCAGCTCCCGGATCCGGGCGTCCATGCGCTGCTTCGTCTTCTGCGAGAGGTGGACCTCCACGTTTCCGGTTCCGCTTGCGCGGAAACGAAAGCCCAGGAAGTGCCGGCTCTTCGGCCGGGCCACGGCGCTCTTGTCCTCGTTCACCTGCAAGCGGAGCTTCCGCTCGATGAAACGACGCGTCGAGTCCATCACCCGGTGTCCGGCGCGCTCGCTGCGGACGAAGATGTTGGCATCGTCCGCGTAGCGCACGAAGCGCAAACCCCGACGCTCCAACTCCCAATCGAGCTCGTCCAACACGATGTTCGACAGGAGCGGAGAGAGCGGGCCGCCTTGCGGCGTCCCCTCGTGAGTCGGGATCCGCACGCCGTCCGGAAGCACGACCTTCGCCTTCAGCATCTGCTTCACTAGCTTGGTGACACGGCGGTCGGCGATCCTCTGATTCATGCGATCCAGAAGTCGCTGGTGGTGGACCCGGTCGAAGAACTTCGAGAGATCCAGGTCCACCACCCAGCCGTATCCCTCAGCAATGTGAGCCTTGGCTTCGGCTATGGCCGTGTGCGCTCCGCGGTTGGGGCGGAAACCATGGCTGCTCGGGTGGAAGTGGGGCTCGAAGATCGGCTCCAGCACCTGCCGGACCGCCTCCTGCACCCACCGGTCCACGACGTTCGGGATGCCCAGACCCCTCTGCCCGCCTCCGGGCTTCGGAATCCAGACCCGCCGGATGTCTCCGGGGCGGTACCCTCCGTCGAGCAGCGCCTGACGCAGCTTGAAAAGCAGCTTCGGCGAGGCCTCCACCACTTCCCAGACGCTGCGCCCGTCCACGCCCGGTGCCCCTTTGTTGCACGCGACGTTGAGCAGGGCGGTGGCCAGATTCCGGATCGAAGCAATACGCTCCATCAGGTCCTGGTCCGCCTCCCCGCCGGTGGCGAGGTCCTTCGCTGTCTTGGGCTTCGCTCTCTGCAGCAGCCACGCCTTCCCCCCGGATACGTCCGGGGTTCCGGGGCGGCCGCCCCCCACCGGGCTGTCGGCAAACACGAAGCTCAGTTGGCGTTCCCTCGCGCTTGTCAATCCGTCACCCCCTTCGCTCCACCAGCATTACCCGGCTTCACCACTACTATGGGGTGATCCGACTCCTTGACCGGCATCGGCAGCGCGTCGTCGCCTCCGCGCCTCCTACCGCTGGGTGCGGACCGGCCAAGGCCTCCTGAGGTAAGGACGAACCACGTCCCGCGACCACCGTCCCCATTACCGTCCCGCCTCGACTGGATATCGGGCTTCGCATTGACGGGCATGCTCACCCAGGTCGGACCGGCCTTACAGGGCTTCACTTGCGTTCGGTGCCACGGTTCCCCTCGGGCTTCCTCCCCACGCGCCCTCACGGGTGCGATCCGATACCCCGCGCCAAGCGGGCGACAGATCTCGCGCAGCTGCCTCCAGGTCACGGTTGCCTCCAGTGCGGCTCCGTCGGGGACTTCCACCCCGAGTGTCTCGTCCATGCTCAGCGCACCCTCCCGCGGCTTCGCCGCGCTCGGTCTGGTCCCTACCGTCCGTCCCAACGATTCGTCCGCGGTGCAGCGAGACCGCGACGAGACCGAGCGGACGAACCATAGGGACGAGACCGACGGCATCCCACGGTAGGGACGAGACCGAGCGCGGCGACGCGGCAGCGTCGACGCGGGAGGTCCGTCCGTCCCGGTGAACCGTTCCGCGGTGCGCCGGCATGCGCCGCGGCTCGCGGGCGGGGTACCCTATCCTGGGGATGATCACCCCCCACGGGAGAGCTCCCACATGGCTGACAAGAAGCAACGGCCGCCACGCGGGCCGGACCTCGGAAACCGCGAGCAGGTCCGCCGGCTCAAGAAGGGCATGGAACGCTCGGCGCAGCAGGTCCTGCGCTGCCAGCGCTGCGGCCACCAGGAGGTCGCCGACGCCGCCTTCGTCGGGCCTCGGACCCGTTGCTCGTCCTGCGACACCGCGCTCCACTCGTGCAAGCACTGCAAGCACTTCGACACCCGCGCGCGGTACCAGTGCCGCAAGCCGATCGACGAGCCGGTGGGGGACAAGTGGGCGGCGAACTCGTGCCGCCACTACGAGCCGAGGCTGGTGCTCGATTCCACGGGCCGCCGGGCCGGCAAGGAGGCCCGCGAGGACCCGAAGTCCAAGTTCGACGCCCTGTTCAAGAAG
>DAPKRQ010000090.1:0-1552 GCA_031800475.1 Myxococcales bacterium LLY-WYZ-16_1 | reverse complement strand
AAACCGGCGAATGTGATCGGCAATGGCCTCGCCCTCTTCTTCCAGGGCGAAGTGGCCGGTCTCGAGCAGGTGAACCTCCACGGTGTCGAGGTCGCGCTCGTAGGCTTTGGCACCGTCGGGGCCGAAGAGCGGATCGCCCGTACCCCACACCACCAGCGTTGGGGGCTGATGCTCGCGGAGGTAGGCCTGCCACTCGGGATAGCGTTCCAGATTGGTCCCGTAGTCGGCCTGGAGTTCCAGCTGGATGAGCTTGTTGCCTGCCCGATTCAGGCCAAACTGGTCGTGGATCCAGGCATCCGGATTCATCGCGTCTGGGTTGCGGGTCCCCTCGGTGTACTGAAAGCGCGTGCCCTCCAGCGTGAAGAGGTCGAGCACCGGCTTCTCATTGGCGCTGGTACGCCCGTCCCAGAGCGGCCCGATCGTTTCGCGAAAGAGATCGGTTACGCCGTCCTCGTACGCGTTGGCGTTCTGCACGAGGAGCGCCTCGACGCGCTCGGGGTGGCGTCGCGCGAGCCGGAAGCCCACGGGCCCGCCGTAGTCCATCATGTAGAGGCTGTACGCAGAGAGGCCGAGCGCCTCGGTAACGCGCTGGACAACGTCAGCTACGTGGTCGAACGAGTAGGTAAACTCGTCTGGCGGCGGACAGTCGCTGTAGCCGAAGCCGGGATAGTCGGGGGCAACGAGGTGAACCTCGTCGGCGAGCGTCGGGATCAGGTCTCGAAACATGTGCGAGGAGGAGGGGAAGCCGTGGAGCAGCAGGATCGTCGGCGCCTCTGGATTCCCGGCTTCTCGGTAGAAGACGGACAGGGACCCGGCCTCGGGATCTTCGATCGAAACAGTTCGGTGGTTGATGGCAAAAGGAGTCATAAGTGACTATCTATCGGTTGGTAGGTGCGATGAGCTATGTGTACGAACGTGGTCTGTCAGTAGGAAACCAGCGCTCCGCTTTTTCAGTCGAAGCGGGTTGAAGATCACAAATCTTGGACCGCAGAGCGGGCCACGGCCTCCAGTCGCTCGTCGTCGCCGGTGGCGTGGGCGAGAATCGACGCGCCCTCCAGCGCCGAAAAAAGAAGCGTCGCCCGCCGGTCGGGCGACTCGTCGAAATCGAACGCCCCGGTATCCTGACCCTCCGAAAGAACATCGGTAAGCCACCGTTCGTGATCCTCAACGAAACCGCGAACCTCCTCCTGTACGTTTTCCGGAAGCGTCTCGGCATCGGCCGCGAGCATGGCACCCAGGCAGCTCCGGTCCGCGTTCTGTAGTGGATCGAGGAACGTCTCGACGTATCGATCGATCTTCGTCTTCGGGTCGGTGCCTGCTTCGTCAAGCTCGACGAACACCGATTGAAACTGTCCACGAAACCGGGCGATAAGGGCCTGCCCCAGATCTTTCTTGGTCGGAAAGTGGTAGTGCACGCTTGCCGACTTAATGCCCACCCGGTCGGCGAGATCGCGGAAGCTAAAGCCGTTGTAGCCACAGGTCTGTACCAATTCCTGTCCGGCGTCTAAAACTGATTGCCTGGTATCAGTTGACATAACGGAAGACTGACAAT
>DAPKRQ010000089.1:0-9861 GCA_031800475.1 Myxococcales bacterium LLY-WYZ-16_1 | reverse complement strand
CTGCGAAACTCCTCGCCCTGGGCCGTGCGCCGCATGGCCGCAACCACCCGACCGCCCACGACGAAAGCCCGCACGTCCCGGCCCTTGCTCTCCTCGACGAAGTTCTGAATCAGGACGTTTTGCTTGGCGCTGTGGAGTGTTTCGATGATGGCCTCGGCGGTCTTCACGCTGTCGGCGAGCATCACCCCGATCCCTTGGGTGCCCTCCAGGAGCTTGATCACCACCGGCGCTCCGCCCACCGCCTCGATGGCTGGTCGCAGGTCTTTTTTGTGGCGGACGAACGCGGTCTTCGGGATCCCAACGTGATGGGAACTCAGCGCTTGAATGGAACGGAGCTTGTCCCGGGCGATCGAGATCCCGAGGGAGGAGTTCAACGAAAACACGCCCATCTGCTCGAACTGTCGAACCACCGCCGTTCCGAAAAACGACAAAGAAGCTCCGATCCGCGGGATCACGGCGTCGAAGTGGGGCAGGGACCGACCCTTGTAGACCAGGGTCGGGTTGCGGGACTCCACGTGAATCGAGAACTGGGTCGTGTCCAGGATCCGCACCTGGTGACCCCGCGCCACTGCGGCCTCTTTCAGGACCCGCGTGCTGTAGAGCTTCGGGTTGGTGGACAGGATCGCGAGCTTCACGGCGTCACTCGAGGTACTCGAGAAAGAGCAGCGCCACCGCGGTGTAGATCAAGACCCCCGAAATGTCGTTCAGGGACGTGATGACCGGTCCCGCGGCCACCGCCGGATCCACCCCGAATCGCTTCAGGAGGGCAGGTTCGGTAGAGCCCAGCAGCGACGCCACCATCATGGACAAAAACAGGGCCGACGCCACGCACAATCCCAGGGCCCAGTCGCCCTTCCACGCGCCCACGATCACGCACACGCTGACTCCGCACGCGGCCGCCATGATCGTGCAGACCGTCACGTCTCGGCTGATCTGGCGAACCAGGTTCGCCGGTTCCACGTGCCCGGAAGCCATGCCCTGGATCATGATCATGGCGCTTTGGGTTCCCACGTTGCCGCTCATGCCGGTGATCACCGGCACGAACATCAGCAGGATGACCGCGGTCTGGAACACCACGCTGGCGCTGCTCAGAATCCAGGAAGCCAGCAGCCCCGCGAAGAAGGTGGACGCCAACCACGGAAGCCGCTGGCCCACGATCCGAAAGACCTTGTCCGAGTAGATCACGTCCGGCTCGGCCGCGGTGCCTGCGAGCTTCAGCACGTCTTCTTCCGCTTCCTCCACCAGGACCTCGTGGACGTCGTCGGCGGTGATCCGGCCGAGCAGCTTCCCTTCCACGTCCACCACGCCGAGCTCGACCAGGCTGTAGCGGTCGAAGATCCGGGCGACCTCCTCTTGGTCCACGTCGGGGAACACTTCCACGACCTTGGGCTCCATGACCGCCTCGACCGGCGTATCGGGCTTCGACAGCACCAGGTCCTGAAGGGCCAGGTTGCCCGCATAGCGTCCGCCGTCGTCGACCACGAACAGGGAAATGATGTCCATCCGCTGGGCGGCTTTTCGTACCGCGTCCAGGGCCTCTTCCACGTTCTGCGATATCGAGACCCGGGCCAGCTCGGTCTGCATGATGCCGCCGGCGCTGGAGGGGTCGTAGCGCATCAACTGGCGGACGTCCTCCCGGTATTTGAGAGGCAGCACCGCAAGGATCTGCTTGGCGGTCTCCGCGTCCAGCTCCTGCAGAAGATCGACCACGTCGTCGGTCTCCATCTTGCCGACGATCGGTCCGTAGACCTCGGGTTTGACGTGGCTGAACAGCAGCTCCTGCTCCTCCGGGTCCAGCTCCGCCAGCATCTCTGCGGCCCGATCCGGAGGCAGGTTTCGAAAGACCTTGATGGCGGCGTCTTCTTCGAGCCGGTCGAGCAGGTCCGCGATGTCCGCGGGGTGCAACAAAAGGAGGAAGGTACGAAGCTCGTTTTCGCGACCCGGTCGGGTCAAAAGCTCCAGTTCGTCGACCTCGTCCGTTTCGGGCCGACTCGGGTCCGGCATAGGGCAGCCGGCTACCGAGGCGCGCTGGGTGGGTCAAGGCGACCCCCGGGCTCGCCGCGGGCCATGCGGAATTTCCCGAATTCGGCGGCCGCGCACCGCAGGGCGCAGATCTGACCCTAAGTCCCTGGAATTAAAAGGCATGCCTCCGTTGCTGGGGGTGGCCGCAGGTGGTAGCTTTCGACGACTTGGCACCCCAGGAAGACACCCGCGACGAATCGGCGGCGGAAGGCGAAGAAGCATCCCATCAAGTGCGTTCGGTGGAGCGTCGCGAAGACGACACCGAGGCGCGGGCGTACACCGGAAGCTCGATCGAAGTCCTCGAGGGCCTCGAGGCCGTTCGGCTGAGGCCCGGCATGTACATCGGCGAGACCGACGCCACGGGCCTCCACCACCTGGTCTACGAGGTGGTCGACAACTCGGTCGACGAAGCCCTGTCGGGCCACGCCACCAGCATCGTCGTCACCTTGCACGTCGACGGATCGGTCTCCGTTGCCGACGACGGTCGGGGGATACCCGTCGACTGGAAAGAAGACCAGCAAAAGTCGGCAGCCGAGGTGGTCATGACCGTGCTCCACGCCGGCGGGAAGTTTTCGAACGATACCTACAAGCACTCGGCGGGCCTGCACGGGGTGGGCGTGTCTTGCGTGAACGCTTTGTCCGAATGGCTGGAAATGGAGATCCATCGAAACGAGCGCATTCACTGGATGCGCTTCGAGCGCGGAAAACCGACCAGCTCGTCTGGCACCGCGGACGCACCGCTGACCGTTCGGGGCAGCACCGATCGCACCGGCACCCTGATGCGGTTCCTTCCGGACCCGACGATCTTCAGCAGCACCAGCTTTTCGTTCGACCGCCTGGCGGCGCGGCTGAAGCAGCTCGCGTTTTTGAACAAGGGCCTTCGTATCGACCTGGAAGACGAGCGAGAGCAGAAAAAGGAAGCCTTTCTCTTCGAAGGCGGCATCCGGTCCTACGTGGAGCACCTCAATCGCAACCGAGAGCCCCTCCATAAAGACGTTCTGTACTTCGAGTCGGTGATGGAGGTTTCTGCCAGCGATGGCTCCGCCACCGAGGTCGAGGTCGAGGTCGCTCTTCAGTGGACGAGCGCGTTCAACGAGAACATCTACTGCTTCGCCAACAACGTCTACAATGACGAAGGGGGCACCCACGCCAGCGGTCTTCGGGCGGCATTGACCCGAACGGTCAACAGCTACGCTCAAAAGGAAAATCTGCTGAAGGGAATCAAGGAGCCTCCCAGCGGCGAAGACATCCGGGAAGGCCTCACCGCGGTGGTCGCGGTCAAGATGTACGACCCCAAGTTCGACTCCCAGCCAAAGCACAAGCTCCTGAATTCCGAAGCCAAGAGCGCCGTCGAGTCGCTGGTTGGATCCCGGATGCAGGCTTGGTTGCTCGAGCACCCCTCGATGGCCAAGGCCATCATTCAAAAGATCTCGGACGCCGCTCGAGCCCGGATTGCGGCCCGCAAAGCCAGGGAGCTGGTTCAGCGAAAGAGCGCCCTCGAGTCCAGCTCTCTGCCCGGCAAGTTGGCCGACTGCCAGGAAAAGGATCCCGAGCGCTGCGAGATCTATCTCGTCGAGGGAGACTCGGCGGGCGGCTCGGCCAAACAAGGTCGGGATCGGCGTTTTCAGGCGATCCTTCCGTTGCGTGGCAAAATCCTGAACGTGGAGAAGGCCCGGGTCGACAAGATGCTTTCGTCTCAAGAGATCGTGACCCTGGTGACGGCCCTCGGGACGGGCATCGGCGCCGAAAACTTCGACTTGAACCGGCTCCGCTACGGGCGGGTCATCATCATGACCGACGCCGACGTGGACGGAAGCCACATCCGGACCCTTCTGCTCACCTTTTTCTACCGCCAGATGGCGTCCTTGGTGGAGCACGGGCACCTCTACATCGCCCAGCCGCCCCTGTACCGCATGCAAAAGGGCAAAAAGGAGCAGTACTTCAAGGATGACGACGCCCTGCGAGAGTGGCTGCTCCAAGCCGGGACCGAGGACGTGGTGGTGGCCGACGGGGCAGGGCGGACCTTGGAGGGCGAGCACCTCAAGAACATCTCGAAGGCGGTGCTTCGGTACGAAGACCACCTGAAGGTGGTGGACCGCCGGCGCGACAAGCGCATCGTCGACGCCCTGGTTCGGGGCACCCACCTGGAGCTGGACATGCTTCGACCCCCCACGGCCGTCGGAGTGACGGAGTCCGATCCGGGGCAAGTCGACCTGTCCGTTCTCGAGGAGCACGTGGTCCAACCCATGAAGCGTTTCCTCGAGTCCACCTACCCCGAGGTCCTGGACAAGCTGGTGGCCGAACCCCGCTGGACCGAAACCGGGGCCGAGATCTTCGTCGAAAGCCGCAAGATGGGCGCGCGCCGCACGGCGGTCGTGGACGCGAGCTTTTTGGCCGGTCCGGACTTCACCCGGCTTCGGGCTTTGGCCACCCCGTTCCGAGAACTCGAAGCGCCCTTCGAGCTCCGTCGAGCGGGCAAGGACCCCGCGAAGTTCAACCTGCTGTGGGAGCTGGTGGACTCGTTGCGGGAATACGGGGGCAAAGGCGTCACGGTGAGCCGGTACAAGGGGCTCGGCGAGATGAACGCCGAACAGCTGTGGCAGACCACCATGAACCCGGAGCAGCGGGTGGTTCTGCAGGTGCAGATGAACAAGTCGACCCGAGAAAACGACATCTTCGAGGTGTTGATGGGCGACCAGGTCGAGCCGCGGCGCGAGTTCATCGAGCGAAACGCCCTGGAAGTCTCGAACCTCGACATCTGAACGCCGCAGCAGCTGGGGGTCCCATGGCCGCATGTCCGAGCGGTTTCGTGGACACCTGGCCGCCCGGAACCCAGCAACCGGCCGAAAGCGGCGGGCACACAGTCCCGGCTGAATCAAAAAAAGGCCGGGGCCGCCCGCAGGCGGCACCCGGCCCAGGCATCATCCCGCCAAGCGGAACGATGGGCTCAGTAGAACAGCGGGTCGCAGTCGTAGATTTCGCCCCACTGCATGGCGGCAACGGGGTCATTGATGGTACCCTGGCACTGCATGATCGGAACTGCCGCCGGGTCGACGTCGTTTCGGGTCACGTAGAAGACCCAGTTGATGTTGGCGTCCGAGTCCAGGTCGGAACGCCCCTCCACGTAGTACTCGGGGATGGTGCCGGCGGCGATTGCCGTGCCTTCGGTCATGTACTCGAAGTAGGTCGGACCGGCCGGCTTGTACCCGATGCAGTCGTAGTTGTCGCAGTTCCCCACGGCCGCGCCCTTGCCGCAACCTGCGTTGCACATCGGGTTCGCCCAGTCGTACTTGGTGCCGTCGCCCATCCAGCCAGCAGGCTCGACCGCCGGCGCGCCGCTGAACGGATAGGCGTCGTACTCGGCTCGGAACGACTCCATCGAGGTGCGGATGCCGCCGATGACCGCCTTGCCCTCGGCCTCCTTCGACTTGAGCTGGTAGCGGATGAAGTTGGGAATGGCGATGGCGGCCAAAATGCCGATGATCGCCACGACGATCATGAGCTCGATGAGCGTAAAGCCGGAGTTCTTCTTCTTGATCTTCACGGAGTTCTCCTCATGTGGGGTTGTGATTCAGGCCAGTGCCTGCCCGCTCCTGATCCACCTTTCGTGCCACATCGGACGGCGAGGGTTGGCGCGGGGCCCGACGGGAAGTGTCCACGGGCAGGGGCCGTGTGCCAGTTTTTGTCGGTCCGCCCTCGAAGTTTGCGACGGCGTCGGGCATCGGATAGCTCTCGGAAGCGACCGATGCGTACAGCGGCCGGAACAGCCCTCGTGGTGTTCGTCGTCAGTGCCGCGACCACCGCGGGTCTGCGGGACGGGGCGCGCGGCCTCCGCGCGCGGCCCGAACATCCGTCGGTTTTGAGTCTCGCGGAGCACCCGGGGCCGCTGGCCGACGTGATGTCGATGGAGCACGGACCGGCTTTTGCCGATCTGTGGTGGCTGCAGGTCGTCCAGGAGGTGGGCAGCGTGGAGCGAACCGGTGAGATCGACTTTCGATCCGTCTTCACCTGGCTGCAGACGGCCACCGACTTCGATCCCCGATATCTGGAAGTCTACTACAACGGCGCCGTCTTCCTCTCGGCTTTGGCCAAGGATGCAGCCCGATCCAATGCGCTCTTGCTCAAGGGGCTGGCCCAGCTTCCGGACGCCTGGCGGTTGTGGATGCTGCTCGGATTCAATCGCTATTTCATCCAGGGGGACTACGAGGCGGCGGCCGAGGCCTGGTGGCGGGGCGGTCAGATCGACGGCAGTCCGCCCTGGCTGCCGTCGCTGGCAGCTCGAAGCCGGTACCAGGCGGGCGATCGGGAGGCCGCGCTGGCCGGTCTTCAAAAACTGGTCGATCTGCTCCCGCCGGGCGAACGGCGGGAGCTGGCGCAGGAGCGTCTCGATCTGCTGCGCAACGAGGGCTTTCTTCAACGGCTCGATGCGGCGTGCGATCGCTACTTCGCCCAGCGACACCGGCTGCCCGACGACGTGGAGGACCTGCGGGAGGCGGGACTGTGGTCCGGTCCCGATCGCGACCTGTTGGGAGGCCGGCTGAGCTTCGAGTTTTTGGATTCCACCGGCGAGTCGACGGAGTGTGTCACCCGCTCGACCGAGATCACATCCCGGGAGGTGGAAGCCGCGAACTTGGCCGGGTCCCAGGCTTCCGAAGGACCCGAGCCTCCCCCTCCCTCGAGGAGACAACCATGATGGCCATTCGGGTTCGAGGATTTCGCAAGCGCTTCGGGGGCTCTTTGGGCAAAAAGCCCCATCAGGCCGCCCACGACATCGGATTCGAGGTTCGCACGGGCCAGGTCTACGGTTTTTTGGGCCCCAACGGAGCCGGCAAGACCACCACCATCAAAGCTCTGCTCGGACTGATCCGGGCGGACGGCGGGACCCTGGAGATCCTCGGCGATCCGCCCCAGGCCCGAGGCTGGCGCCACCGGGTCGGCTACCTGCCGGAGCATCCGGCGTTCTACCCCTACCTGAGCGGAGCCGAGACCGTGGTGATGTTCGGTCGGCTGGCGGGCATGACCGACCGGGACGCCCGCCGCGCGGCGGACCGCCTGCTGGATCGGGTGGGGCTCGGTCACGCCAAGACCCGCAAACTCTCCAAATACTCGAAGGGCATGCTGCAGCGGGTCGGCCTGGCTCAGGCGCTGGTGGCGGACCCGGAGCTGTTGATCTTGGACGAGCCCCTGACGGGCCTCGACCCGGTCGGCCGCCGAGAGCTTCGGGACCTGTTCCGGGAGCTGGGCGACGAAGGACGCACCGTGTTCTATTCGACCCACATATTGAGCGACGCCGAGTCCACCTGTCGGGAGGTCTGCATCGTCTCCGAAGGTCGGGTCCGCTACACCGGCTCGGTGGAGGGCTTCGACGCCGGTCGAGACCGCCGGTACAGCCTCGTGCTCGATCACGGTCGGCGGGCGCTGCCGGACGGCCTGGTCGGCGCCGCGTGCTTCAGTCAGGCCGAGCCCGGCCACGGGCACCGCATGCGGTTGGACTTCGACGACCGCGCTCGAGCCGAAGCCGCCTTGCGGGCCGCGCTGGACGCAGGGCTGGAGGTCATTCGCTACGACCCGGTTCAGGAGAGCCTGGAAGACTTCTTCATGCGGATGGTCGCGCGGACCCAGCAGGAGGAAGCGGCATGAGGAGGCAGATCGCTGCATTGGCCGTGCTGGCACAAAATACCTTCCGCGGCCTGGTCCGGCGCCAGTCGTTGCTGAACGTGGCCATTCTCGGGGTCGGTCTGGTGCTGCTGGCCCTGGTGGTCAGCTCCATCTCCTACGGATTTCCGGCGCGGATCCTCCGCAGCCTGGGCCTGAGCGGGGTCGGCATCGCGCTGAACCTGCTCGCCCTGCTGTTGGGGGCTTCGCTGGTGTCCGAGGAGATGCAGCAGCGCACCCTGTACGTCGTGCTCACCCGGCCCGTGGACCGGGGCGCGTACGTCGTCGGCAGGTTCCTCGGGGCCGCGGCGGTCGTCGCCTGTGCCTCCGTCGGGTTCTACGGGGTGCTGCTGGCGGTCCTGTGGGGGGTCGAGGCCGGTTGGCAGAGCGCGGACGCGCTGGCCCTGGGCTTCATGACCCTGGAGGCGACCGTCCTGCTGGCCTTTGCCACCCTCATGTCCTGCCTGACCACGCCCCTGCTGGCCACGGGGCTCGGGCTCGGCTTTTGGGTGATCAGCGCCAGCATCGACGACGTTCGCCGGCTGCTCGCCTCCGCCGAGGGCATCGTGGTTCCGATCATCGAAGCGGCCCGTTGGGTGGTCCCGTCCTTTCACGTCCTCAACTACCGCGATGTGGCGGTGTACGGAGATCCGGTGAACCTGGGGGCCGTGGCCGCCGCGGCGGGGCACGGACTGACGTACGCGGTCGCCC
The DNA here is from genome assembly GCA_031800475.1 of Myxococcales bacterium LLY-WYZ-16_1. Taxonomy (GTDB): domain Bacteria; phylum Myxococcota; class Kuafuiibacteriia; order Kuafuiibacteriales; family Kuafuiibacteriaceae; genus Kuafuiihalomonas; species Kuafuiihalomonas phototrophica. The sequence continues at coordinate 1,473 of DAPKRQ010000089.1, read as the reverse complement.
TGGTGGCCCTGGCGGCCTTCGCGCTGAGCCGCAGAGAGCTCGGTTGACCGGGCTCAGTATCGGGCCGGCGAGACCCGGAAGATCTCGCCTTCGAACAGGCACATTTGCCCAGTGCTGCTCGCGAGCATGACGCCGTCCAAGCCGGTCTCGCCACAGGTGATGAATTCGCTGGTGTCGCCGTCCGCGTCCAGGTCGCCCACGGCGGTGCAGACGAACTCGAAGTCCGCCAGCAGTCCATCGGCCTCGCAGTCGTAGGTGAAGAAAGTGGCTCCGGTCGCCGGCTGCACGTCCAGGTTGCCGAAGGTCGCCACCCCCATCTGGCAGGGATCCATCAAGACGGCGGCGGCCGTATTCCAGCCCCGCCGAATGTTGGATTCGGGACCCGCCGGGTTCATCATGACCTGGAGAAAGCAGTCGTTTTCCGCCAGGTAGGCGTACTGACCGTTCTTGATCGAGCCGAGCATGGCGAAGGCCTCGGTCTGCTTGGCTTTTAGGGTCTGGTTGACGAAATTCGGGATCGCCAAGGCAGCCAGGATGGCCACGATGGCGACCACGATCATCAACTCGATCAGGGTGAATCCGCTTCGACGGCGCACGGACCCCCTCATAGCACGTTCGAGGCCGGTGGCCTCGCTTCCGAAAGCGTGGCCGGGTGCCAAATCTCGGCAGCCCCAGGGACCGCGGTCGTCCAGCGCCGTGGTACGATTCCGGGCCATGTCGGCCTGCTTTCGTGGCGTGCGCCGCCGCCCGTTGTCGGGCCGTGCCATGGCCCTCGCCGGCGCCTGCGGCGCCCTCAGCGCCTGCATGCCCCCGTCGGTGCAGGCGGTGGACCGGTTTTTGGAAGGCCTGGCGGCGGAGGACCCGGAGAAGGCCGCGGCCTGGGTCGTGCCGAAAGACCGGGAGGGGGTCCGCACCGGCCTCGCCCTGCGCCGGTCCGACCCGACGGCCCTCGAGGCCCTGATCCTTCCGCCGACCCCGCTCTCCCACTACTTCGTCGAGATCACGAAGAAGAGTCCCGACGGCCGGCGGCACGTGCTGCTCGCCGAGCTCACCCTCGAAAATCCCCTTCCGGCCATGTCGGAAAGGGTGGGCCAGTCTCTCGACGGGATCCCGAAGACCCGGGTCCTGACCCGTCGTTTCTTGTCGGTCCGCCAGTCGCCCGAACGGTGGGCGGTTCAGCTCGACTTGCCGGCCGCCCGGACCCGCGCCGAGTTCGTGACCCGCTTCGAGGACCTGCTCGACGCGGGCAACTTCTCGGAAGCGAAGGCTTTGCTGCAACGGCTGCCGGGCCCGCCCGACAACGGCCGGCGCCAGCCACAGGTCGACCGGCTCGAAGCGAGCCTGAAAGCGCGCCTCGACAAGGCCCGAACCCGGACCGCCACCCGGGCAGCGCCGGCGTCCGCCCGTCCCGGAGCCCGCCCGAGCGGCGTCATCCCCTGAATGTTTTCGCGCCCGCGCCGGCGAAAGGGGGCC